>NZ_JANSHQ010000001.1:0-789 GCF_047461715.1 Synechococcus sp. R8-2
CTTTGCCGATGTCGTGCAGGTAACCTCCCCACATCAGCACCTTGATCAGGGGACGGGGCAGATGCAAAAACTCGCCGAAGCTCTTGGCCATTTGTGCCAGGCGCTCACAGTGATCCCCGGTGGTGGGATCCCGGCTTTCCACACTGCGGGCAATGGCGAACAGAACCTGAGCAGCATGATCCAAGTCTTCATTGAGGTGCTTTTGGCGAACGAGGGAACGCACCCGCGCCAACAATTCCGACTCGTCAAAGGGCTTGCTCAAGAAATCATCTGCCCCAGCTTCAATACCGCGCACGCGATTTTTGCGATCGCTGGCCGCTGTAACCAATACCACCGGGATCAAGCGTGTCTCATCATTCGCTTTGATGCGTCGACAGACCTCGAACCCATCTAACCCCGGCATCATGACATCCAGCAAGATCAGATCCGGCTGGAAGGTTTTCAACATTTGCAGGGCTTGATTGCCGCTTTCGGCCTCGCTGACCCGGTAGCCAATGCTCTGCAGCAGATCCCCCAGCAGCAGGCGGCTGTTGGGCTGATCATCGACGATCAAAAGATGACCGATCTCTGTCTCATCCGCCTCATCCGCAGAAGGTGTGACAGGGATCCCAACTGTCACGGGCATCTTGGGCATCTCGAGTTTGGCGAGTTGGGCACAGGAAAAGCTGGTCACTGCAGGATCCCAGTAGCAACACCTCTACGGTAATCCCATCAGAGAAAAAAGAGCATCAGGCTTTACACTGAGCTGCTCCGGGAAAGGGAAGGGTTTTCTGATACATTTACGCTGAA
>NZ_JANSHQ010000002.1:0-5948 GCF_047461715.1 Synechococcus sp. R8-2
CCTGCGATTTCTAGCTGAAGATGCCAATGTTTCTTGAGGTTGGGTCCTTTTAAGACACCTCGACCCAACCTTTCGAGACCCCTCGGGATTGTTCGGTCAATTGCTGGCAGGAGTGGGGCGATCCACCACCGGAGCACCAAGGGAGTCGCCGCTATCGCAACCGCTCAAAAATAGGGCCAGCACCAGAAAGCAAACAAGCTGAGGGGCGCATAGTTTCCCATCTTAACAAGCTCAACTGCCTGTCCAGATTACCCCAGAGCCATTCCTCATCATCCTGAAGATTTCCTAAGGGACGGTGGGGATGGCCAGGGATCCCTCCAGAGCCAAGCGATCGCTGACGATAAGACGCCGACTCTCCAGCGTGATGCCGGTTTGGTTAACCAACATCACAGAAATCCACTCAGAACGGGGTTCTTGCGGAGCATCTGCCTGTAGGAAGATCCCTCCGGCCTGTAGAGGTTCGAGAGCAAACGAGGTCACCTCTGGGTAGCCCGCCCCGGCAACGGGTTGTTCGGCAACGGCGCCCAACAGCAAAGAGTGGGTGAGAGGCTCTGCCACAATCGCCTGCAGCGAATAGGTGGATCCCGGTTTGACCACCTCCGGCAGGTTCAAGGTGACGGTGGGAGGGGCAGATCCAGAGGTGAGGGTGCTGGCCTCCCGCAGCACTTCTTGGTCAATCAACAGCAGTTGTCCGGGATTGGCTGGATCCGGGCGATAGCGATTGCGCACCAGGGCAGAGGCTTCTACCTGAAAGTCCCCCCGCACCGAGGATTGGGATCCCTCTACTTGGCTGAGAATATCCGCAACAATCTCAGGGCCCACCTGCCGCCAGGAGAGGATCTGGGCCGAATAGGTGAGCTTGGGATGAGAGCTCCACAGCTTGCGGATGGCACCTTCCACCTCTTCCCGGTCCAGCCCATCTCGGTGGCGGAAGTCGGGGCTGTAGCCGGCCATCACCCCTGGCAAATCCCGCCGGTTGGCGGCGGCCACCTGCTGGCTTAGCCACTCCACCAGGGCGGCTGGCGGTGGGCTGGAAACTTGCCGCTGGATCCCACTTTCTAGGGGCATCGGGGCAGCTTGGGCCCAAGCCGAGGACTCCGTCCGGCTGACGTGACCGGCTGTCAATCCAAGGGGGATGCTCCAGCTCACGGCCAGAGCAAGGGGCCAAAGCAGTTGCGGAAAGTTAGATCGGGATCTCAAGCTGTGGGCCTCCAGCCGGCAAATCTGGATCCCAGTCTAGCCTCAGGGCAGTTGGGATCCCAAAGTCCAGACCAGATAAGATCGATTGGAATAAGCTTTGGCTCATAGCGCCTGTTCTCCATGGCTCCCCAGCACTCTCCAGCTTTCTTGGCCCTGGTCAACGAGGCCAAAAGCCGCATCCAAGAACTGACAGTCGAGCAGGTCAGGCAAAAACAACTGCAAGGGGATCCCTTCTATTTTGTGGATGTGCGGGAAGAGTCGGAGTGGCAAGCCGGCCACGCTGCCGGAGCCATCCACTTGAGCAAAGGGATCATTGAGCGGGACATCGAGAGGGTGATCCCCGACAAAGAAGCGGAGATCGTCCTGTACTGCGGCGGCGGGTTTCGTTCGGCGTTGGCAGCCGATAACCTACAGAAAATGGGCTATCGTCGGGTGATCTCGATGGATGGGGGCATGCGGGCTTGGCGGGAAGCGGGTTTTCCTGAGGAGCGCTAGAGCTGGCGGATTTCTTCCCTCACCCATAGGAAGAGGGAGGTATTGGCTGCTATCTGGCTGCTATCTGAAATGGCCGACCACTGAAGGCGGGAAGTGGGGGCGGCCCAACCTTGTTTAGAATGGCGATAGCCTGGCCGTTTAGCTTTACCCCTCTGCCATGCTCCAAACCCTGCCCCGCCTGGATGTTGCCGCCCGTTTGCAGCAGTTGCGCCAGCTTCTGCAAGAGCAAGATCTGGATGGCTTTTGGGTTCCCTCTGCCGATGAGCATCTCAACGAGTATTTGCCGGAACATCGCAAGCGGCGCCAGTGGATCACAGGCTTTACCGGCTCGGTGGGGGATGCCCTGATCAGTCGGGATAGGGCTTGGCTGTGGGTGGATCCCCGCTATCACGAACAGGCGGAGCGGGAGGTGGATCCCAATCTATTGACAGTGATCAAAGGAGGTCTGCCGAATCAGCCCAGCCTGATGGAGATTGTGGAAGAGCTGGGATCCGGCTTTCGCCTGGGGGTGGATCCCTTTACGGTGGCGGTGGCCACCTATCGCCAGTTGCAGGCCCATGCCCAAGCGGGAGGGGTGCTCTTGATCCCGGTCATGGAAAACTTGGTGGATAAGCTGGCTCAGGGATCCGCTCCTGTCGCTCCCTTTGACCGGCCCATTGACTCGGTACCCACCCACCTAAGCGGGGCCACCCCTGCAGAAAAGCTGGCCCAAGTCCGGCAGGAGATGCGCCGCAAGCGGGTGGGACTGTTGCCCCTGACCAAATTGGATCAGGTGGCCTGGCTGTTTAACCTGCGGGGATCCGACATCCCCTACAACCCAGTGTTTTGGGCCTATGCTTTGGTCAGCCTAGATAGAGCGGCTCTATTCACAGATCTGGAGCGGCTCAGTCCCCGATCTCGGCAATTTCTGGCAGAAGCCGGGGTGGAACTCTGGCCCTACGAGACCTACAGCCAACAACTGCCCCAATGGGCCAAGAGCTACGCGCCGGTGGGCTTGGATCCCAAGCAGACCACCCAGGGCACCCAGGAGCTGCTGCAGGATGCGAGCTGCCGCGAGCTGGAGCACCCGGTGGAAGCCCTCAAGGCCGTGAAAAACCCCACCGAGCTGGAGCAAATGCGCCGCGCCAACCGCAAGGCCAGCCGGGCCAAGATTCGCACCCTGGCCTGGATCGACCGGCAAATCCAACAGGGGATCCCCGTCACCGAAGCCGACGTGGCCGCGATCATGGAGGCCCACTACCGGGAGGAAGGGGAGTGGGTGGGTCTGAGCTTCAATACCATTGCCGGGGCAGGAGCCAACAGCTCCATCATCCACTACGGCACTCCGGATCCCCAAAAGCTGCTGCAGCCGGGCGAACTGTTTTTGTTGGACTCCGGATCCCACTACTTGGGGGGCACCACCGACGATACCCGCACCGTTTGGATTGGCCCGCAACCCGCGGATCCCTTGTGCAAGCGGCGCTATACCGAGGTGCTCAAGGCCCACATTCAATGCGCCCGCCAGATCTTCCCCCCCGACACCTATGGAGTCTCGTTGGATGGGATCGCCCGCTCTACCCTTTGGCAGGCCGGGCTGGACTATGGCCATGGCACCGGCCACGGTGTCGGCGCCTTTTTGAATGTCCACGAGGGGCCCAACGGGATCCACCGCCGCGCCAACACCCCTCTCAAAGTGGGCATGATCAACAGCATCGAGCCGGGCTACTACCAGCCGGGATGGGGTGGGATCCGCCTGGAGAACCTCTACGAGGTGATTGCGATTCCCGAGCCCGAGGGCTGGATGGGCTTTCGCTCCCTGACTTGGATCCCTTTTGATGGGCGCTTAATCGATTGGGAACTGTTAAACGAGGTGCAGCGAGCCTGGCTGGACGAGTATCACCGGCAGGTTTACGTCATGCACCACGCCACCTTGCCAGAACAGGATGCCGCCTGGTTACGACGCGCCTGCGGACTGAGCTGATGTACTCGCAAAAGCGTTGCGCGGCGATTACAAATCCCCTGGCAAAGAACGCAGGAAGGATCCCCGCAGTTGACCACATGCGGCATTGCCATCCAAGCCACGGGTTTGGCGCACAGTGGCCCGCACTTGGTGCTGTTCGAGCTGGCGGACGAACTCTCTGACCCGTGTCGGGTGGGGGCGTTGATAGTCAGCTTCAGAGATGGGGTTGTAAGGGATCAGGTTCACGTGCAGTTGTACCCCTGACCGGCTGGCCTGCTGCAGCAATTGCGCCAGTTGGCGGGCATGAATGGGCAGGTCGTTGACCCCCGATAGCAGGGTATATTCAAAACTGACTCGCCGCCCGGTGCGCAGCATGTAGTCGCGGCAATCCTGGATCAGAGTGTCCAGAGGGTAGTGGGCTGCCGAGGGGATCAACTGCTGCCGCAGGTCTTGATTGGGGGCATGCAAGCTGACGGCCAGGGTAACTTGCAGATCCTGCTGCGCCAGCCAGGCAATTTGCCGGGGTACCCCCACCGTCGAGAGGGTGATATGCCGTTGGCCGATGCCGATATCTTGATTCAGGCTGCGGATGGCTTGTACCACCGTATCGCGGTTGAGCAGGGGTTCCCCCATGCCCATAAAGACCACATGGCTGACGCGACGGCCAAAGTCTTCCTGCACCGTCAACACCTGATCCAGAATCTCGTGCAGCTCTAGGTTGCGCCGGTAGCCCATCTTGCCGGTGGCACAGAAATCGCAGGCCATCGGGCAGCCCACCTGAGAAGAGACGCAGACCGTCAGACGCTTGGTCGTTGGGATCCCTACCGTTTCGATCAACTGCCCATCCGCCAACCCCAGCAGAAACTTCACAGTACCATCGCGGGCCTCTGTCCGCTGCACAATGCGCGAGCGTCCCACCGGGTAGCTTTGCACCGCCTCTCGCCAAGCCCTAGGAAACACCGTCACCTGTTCCAGGGAGCGGATCCCTTTTTGGTAGATCCAAGCATGCAGTTGTTGCCCGCGATAGGCCGGCTGTCCTTGGGCAACCGCCCAGTCTTTCAGAGCAGACAAGGATTGCCCCAGCAGCGGAATGGGTAGGGCCGACATCAATACCATCTTAGACGAGATCTCAAGAGGCACAGGAGTCCGGCTCCTCTACTCTAGCCTGTCCCTGCAACCCAATCCCCTTCAAGAACTCCGTCCGAGTGGCGCGAACGGCCTCGTCGCCACAGGGTTGCGGTTCCCCTGCCCATGGCAACAACTCCGCCAGAGACAGGGCGGGTGACGGTAAGCAACAATGCTCTCTTAAATCCCTTAAATTCCCTTAAATCAAGTTGCCCAAGGGCTTTTCCACCCCGCACTCAAGTACAGGGCTACCAAGCTATTCCCTGGTGTAGTTTTGTAGAGTGTGTTATGGAGTGCGCCATCGGGACGGAGTCCCTGACAGTTGGACAAAGTCTGCAGGATCAGGAGCGCTCGATCTGAATCTTCTCGATTTCAATCCATTGAATCCATCTGAACCTATGTCTGTTTCCCCACAACTGGCTCAACTGGCCACCTGGATGGCAGGGCACTTCAACAACCTACAACAGGCGATTGCAGAGCCCGTCTGGTTTGCCAACATTCATGTGTACCAATGCCCCTTGCCTTGGTCGGTGTTGCAGGGGGTGGGGTTTTACGTGGAGCAACTGTACGACATTTATCCTGAGCAGCCTTACCGACAGCGGGTGATCCACCTCTTCGATACTCCAGATGGGATCCGGATTCAAAACTATGCTCTGACAGCTCCTGACTCCTACAGGTGCGCCGGTCGGGAGTTGTTGCTAGGCAACGCTTACGCGAAGGGGAAATTGGCCGGTCTGACAGCAGCGGAGTTGGAACTCTTGCCCGGCTGTGTCACCCAGGTGGAATGGACGGGATCCTGCTATCGGGGCCGCAGCCTGCCCGGCAAAGGCTGTATTGTTGAACGCAAAGGCAGAACCACCTATTTGTACAGCGAGTTTGAGATCGGAGCCGACTACTTTCACAGCTTGGATCAAGGTCGGGATCCGGAGACCGATCAAGTGATCTGGGGATCCCTATCCGGGCCTTTTCGGTTTGTCAAAAAGCAAGATTTTTCCCAGTACCTACCGCAGTGGGCTGAAGTGCTGAACCATGAGGCTGTTGGAGCAACTGGTTGAGCAGCTGCGAGCGCTGGGGATCCCGTTCGCGTCGTCAGGACGGCGTTCCCGGCGAGAGTTGGTCTGGCTAACCCTGCGGTTGGCCTGGGAAAACGCGATGCGCTACCGGCTGTAAGGACTCCGTCCCGCTTACG
>NZ_JANSHQ010000003.1:0-6069 GCF_047461715.1 Synechococcus sp. R8-2
GCCAGCGGTGCGGAGCACTTTGGACAGGGCAATGCTTGGGTAGCGGGAACCACTACGGGAGCCCTTCCTGACCAGTTGAGCGCTGGGAGCTGGGGTGCTTCTGTGCTTCAAGTACAGTCGCTAAGCCTGAGCTTCCTTCCCTTGGGAGAGCGGCCATGCACCGAATAGCTGCTTTGCCAGGGGGATGGGATCCTTCCCAATCCGGCGTCATTTTCTTGGAGCAGGATCCCGCTCCCATCGTTATCCTTTCGGCAGCCGATACGGATCTCACGGCCTTGAGCGCAGCCCTGCGCCTGTTGCCCGGCGATTTTCCGGCGGTGCGGGCGGCCAATTTGTTGCAGTTGCAACAGCCCCTAAGCCTGGATGACTATGCCGAGAGGGTGCTGCGGCGGGCGCAGGTGGTGCTCCTTCGCCTGTTGGGGGGAAGGGCCTACTGGAGCTATGGCCTGGAGGTAGCCAAGCAGGTGGCCGCCGAGGAGGGATCCACCCTGATCGTCATTCCTGGGGACGATCGCCCCGACTGGGATTTGGTGAGCCATTCCACTGTGCCCCTGGCGGTGGCGGATCGGGTGTGGCGGTACTGGCTGGAGGGGGGAGCGGAGAATGTGGCTGCCTGTCTGCTGTTTCTGGCTAGGGAGTTTCTGGGGGGCCAATATTCGGTGCCGGATCCTCAAGTGCTGCCTCGTCTAGGGATCTATCAACCCCCCATAGCTCCGCTGGCGGATCCCCAAGCTCCCAAGGTGGGGATTTTACTCTACCGAGCCCATGTTCTGGCGGGGAACATAGAGCCGGTGGATCAATTGGCAAAAGCCTTGGTGGAGCGGGGGCTGCAGCCTCTGTGCTTTTACACCTACAGCCTTCAAGATCCCGACTTGCCCCAGGCCATTCGGGATCACTTTGGCAGCCAGATTGACCTGTTGCTCAACACCACCAGCTTTTCTCTGGCGCGGTTGGACAGCCACCAGCCCGACGTGAGGCTGTGGCAGGAGTTGGATGTGCCTGTTTTGCAGGTAATCCTCAGCGGTGGATCCCGGCAGAGCTGGGAGAACTCCACGCGGGGATTGGGGGCGCGGGATCTGGCCATGAATGTGGCTTTGCCGGAGGTGGATGGGCGCATCATCAGCCGCACCATTTCCTTCAAAGCGGTTCAACAGCGGGATCCCCACTTGCAAACGGAGGTGGTGGCCTACGTGGCTGTGCCGGATCGGGTGGAGTTTGTAGCCGATTTGGCGGCCAACTGGGTGAAATTGCGGCGTACCCCTGCCAACCAGCGCCGTCTGGCTCTGATTTTGGCCAACTACCCCAGTCGGGACGGGCGACTGGCCAATGGGGTGGGTCTGGATACCCCTGCCAGTTGTGTGGAAATTCTCAAAGCTTTGGCGGGAGCTGGCTACTCAGTAGATCCCCTGCCCCAGACTGGAGATGAACTCATCCATTGGCTAACCGAAGGCCAGACCTACGACCCCTTGGGATCCCTGCGCCCGGCTCGGCAATGCCTTTCTGCTGCCCTTTATCGAGAGTGGTTTGCCCGCTTGCCTGAGCCCATCCAAGCCAACCTCATTCAGCAATGGGGGAATCCGCCCGCCCAAAACATCCCCATCGCCGGTCTCCAGTTGGGGCACGTTTTTGTTGGCATCCAGCCCCCGCGGGGCTACGACCGGGATCCCTCGTTGAACTACCATGCCCCGGATCTGGTGCCCCCCCATGAGTACCTGGCTTTTTACCTGTGGCTGCGGCAGGTCTTCGCCGTTCAAGCGGTGGTGCATGTGGGCAAGCACGGCAACTTGGAATGGCTGCCCGGCAAGGGATCCGCTCTTTCCGCCATCTGCTACCCGGAGGTTGCTCTGGGGCCAATGCCCCACTTCTACCCCTTCATCGTCAACGACCCAGGAGAGGGATCCCAGGCCAAGCGGCGAGCCCAGGCAGTGATTATCGACCACCTCACCCCGCCCCTTACTCGCGCCGAGCTGTACGGCCCCCTGGCGGATTTGGAACGGCTGATGGATGAGTACGTGCAGGCCCAACAGTTGGATCCCAGTCGTTGTCCCCTGATTCGCGCCCAGATTCAGGAGCTGGTTCGAGCAGAGCATCTAGACCAACAGTTCAACCTGGAAAAAGAAGAAGATTGGAATCGCCTGGATGGCTATCTCTGCGAGCTAAAAGAATCCCAGATTCGCGATGGGCTGCACATCTTTGGTCGAATCCCTGCCGGTGAGCAGCTTGTTGATCTGGTGGTAGCCCTGGCCCGCTACCCCGGCCACGGACAACTGGGGATTACTCAGGCCATTGCCCGCGATTGGGGATGGGATTGGGATCCCTTGACCGCCGACCTGACAGATCCTTGGCCAGAGGGATCCCCGAACTCGCCGTAACCCAAGCCAAGCGTTTTATTTTCCTCTCTCAGGGAGCAAGGAAGAATCTTAAGAGTAAGAGGAGTTGATCGGGATCCCTCATCAACTCCTCTGTTGGAACAATGGAAGCAGGCTAGAGAAACAGCTGGATCCCGGAATCGTAGCCCAAGACCGGTTCGCGCCTAGGTGCCCCCTGGCCAGCTACCGGGAAGCCTCAGCAGGCGTTTCAATGGCGAGATTGAAAACTCCGCCGCCGCTCGCCGCCACTGTTCGCGTTACCAGAGCGGAAACCTGAGGTGGGGCGTTCTTCCCGGGGACGAGCTTTGTTCACCTTGAGGTCGCGCCCCATCCATTCTGCCCCATCCAGAGCAGCAATGGCAGCCTGCTCCTCTGCTTCAGAGCTCATTTCCACAAACCCGAAGCCTCGAATGCGGCCTGTCTCACGGTCAGTGGGGATCTGCACCCGCTTGACAGAACCGTACTCAGCAAAAACAGCGGTCAAATCCGCTTCTGTCACCTTAAAGGAAAGGTTGCCAACATAAATCGACATAGACGATCTCCGAAAGAGAGAGTAACAAAGGGTGAGATGTTCGGAGAGCCGTCTGCCAATACAAAACGTGAAAATCCGTCAAGACCAGAAGAAACGAGCACTACAACCGATAACAATCTCAGCTTCTATCCTAACACAGAAGCAGGGGTTCACCACTTCGATTTCGCGAAATTCTGGGGACATTGCCTTCACACCCCAACTGGCCCGGCCCAAACACTCCGCTGCCCTACCTGCGCTGACGCCACCTCAGCCCAGCTTCTCCAGCCTGGATCCCAGTAACCTCATCTGGGCTTCCAGCTCTGCCAGTTGTTCCTGACTGGCTTGCACCACTTCAGGGTTGGCCCGGTTGAGAAAATTGGGGTTCTCCAAGCGGGCGCGGATCCCTTGGGCCTCTTTTTCCAGTTTGGCCAGGTCTTTTTGCAGTTTGGCCCGCAGCGCTTCCACATCCACCAGTCCTGCCAAGGGCATCAGCACCTGCACCGTGCCCACCACTGCAGCCGCCACCTGTTTGGGCTCCGTGGCCAGGGATCCCGTAATCTCCAAAGCCTCAGCCTTAGCTAGATCCCGGATGTAGGCTTGGGCAGCCCTGAGAATTTGCTGCTGGGTGGGATCGTCGGTAACCAGGAGGGCGGTGACGGCCTGCTGGGGCTTGAGGCCGGTTTCTGCCCGCAGGTTGCGCAGGCTGGTAATGGTTTGGATCACCAAGCCAAACTCCCGCTCCAGTTGAGGGTCGATCCAACTGGGATCTGGGGTGGGATAGGGCTGCACGGAGATAGAGGTGGTTTGGTTGGCCTGGGTGAGCAGCTGCCAGATCTCCTCGGTGATGTGGGGCATCCAGGGGTGCAGCAGCTTGAGAATGGTTTCCAAAACGGTGGCCAGCACCTGCTGCGCTGCGCGTTTGGAAGCCAGGTCTTCTCCCCGCAGCCGGGGCTTGACCAGCTCGATGTACCAGTCGCAAAAGTCATCCCAAATGAGAGAGTAGAGCAGGCGCGCCCCCTCGCCCAGGCCATAGGCTTCCAGCTCGGCGATGACTTGGGTGGCCGTGGAGTGCAGCCGCGACAGGATCCAGCGATCGGCCAATTCCAGCGCTTCAGGAACAGGGGATCCCAGTTGGGCAGGGGTTTGCCCCTCCAAGTTCATCAACACAAAGCGGGAGGCGTTCCAGATCTTATTGGCAAAGTTGCGGGCGGCCTCTACGCTGGCGCTCTCGCCGGTCTTGCGGTCATAGGCCAGGCGGATATCCTGCCCTGCCCCCACCACCTCCTTGACCAGGGCATAGCGCAGGGCGTCGGTGCCGTATTTGTCCAGCAGCTCCAGGGGATCGATGCCATTTCCCTTGGTTTTGGACATTTTCGCCCCGTGCTCATCCCGCACCAGGCCATTGATGTACACATCTTTGAAGGGGATCTGGCCGGTAAATTGGGATCCCATCATGGCCATGCGGGCCACCCAGAAGAAAATGATGTCAAAGCCCGTGGACATCAGGGAGTTGGGATAGTAGCGTTTGAAATCCTCGGTCTCTTCCGGCCAGCCCAGGGTTGAAAAGGGCCACAGAGCAGAGCTAAACCAGGTATCCAGCACATCGGGATCCTGTTCCACCCGCTCAACTTCTGGGCCAAACTTTTCCCGTGCCTTGAGCAGCGCTTCCTCGCCGTTGCGGGCCACCACAAAAGCCTGCGGATCCTCAGGGAGCTGGCCGTCAATGACCGGGTACCAAGCCGGGATCTGATGGCCCCACCACAGTTGCCGGGAAATGCACCAGGGGCGCAGCTTTTCCAGCCAGCCGGTATAAACCTTGGTCCAGCGCTCAGGGATAAAGCGGGGGCTATTTCGTTGGTATTCCTCTTCCAAACAGCGAGCCCCCATCCCCGAGACATCGCAAAACCACTGAATGGAAAGCAAAGGCTCGATGGGCACGCCGCCGCGGTCGCTGTGGGGAACGGTGTGGGTGTAGTCCTCCACCTTCTCCAGCAGGCCATGTTCGGCAAACCACTGCACCACCTTTTCTCGGGCCACAAAGCGATCTAGGCCGGTGAAAGGATCCCCGTTTTCGTTGAGGGTGCCGTCTTTATTGAGGATGTTGATGAAGGGCAATTGGTGCCGTTTGCCGATTTCAAAGTCGTTGGGGTCGTGGGCCGGGGTAATTTTCACACACCCGGAGCCAAAGGAGGGATCCACATACTCATCCGCAATGATGGGGATGAGGCGATTTTTAATGGGCAGGCGAATGAACTGGCCGATGAGATGGCAATAGCGCTCGTCTTGGGGGTTCACCGCCACCGCCGTATCCCCCAGCATGGTCTCGGGCCGAGTGGTGGCCACCACCAGATACTGGCTGGGATCCTCGGCCAAGGGATAGCGAAAATGCCACAGGTGGCCCTTGACCTCTTTGTCGTCTAGCTCAATGTCTGACACCGCCGACTGGGTGGCCGGGCACCAGTTCACCAAATACTCGCCCCGGTAAATCAACCCCGCCTCGTATAGCCGCACAAACGCCTCGGTTACCGCCCGGCTCAGCCCCTCGTCGAGGGTAAAGCGATCCCGCGTCCAGTCCAGCGAGAGACCCAGCCGCCGCAATTGGCTCTTGATAGCTCCCTGCGACTGCTCCTTCCAAGCCCAAGCTCGCTCCAGAAAAGCCTCGCGGCCCAGATCGAAGCGGGTCTTGCCCTCTTGGCGCAGTTGGTTTTCCAGGATGGTGTGCACGGCGATGCTGGCATGGTCTGTGCCGGGCAGCCAGAGCACGTTGTAGCCGCGCATGCGCTTGTAGCGCGTCACCACATCCGGCAGGGTAAAGGCAAAAGCATGGCCCATGTGCAGGTTGCCCGTCACATTGGGCGGGGGCAGCACCATGCTAAAGGCCTCTCCCGGCGCCTTGGGATCCGCCACGTAAAAGCCCTTCTCCTCCCAAAAGCGCTGCCACTTCGGCTCGGTCTCGAAGGGGTTGTACTGGCTGGGCAGGTTGGCGGAGGAAATTGCAGCAGTCATAGGGAGGATAGGCCAACGGCTGAGAAGGACGGATCACCTTATAGAGTAGCAGTCTAGCTCTCTGCTCTTCGGGATAGGGCGGCCCATCGGTCTTGACCCCGATCACACAGCTAGAGAGGGATTCCGAGCTAGGGTACTGCCATCCTCAGCGTTTGGGTACTGCGTTATGTCCAGATCATTGAC
>NZ_JANSHQ010000004.1:0-5167 GCF_047461715.1 Synechococcus sp. R8-2
GGAGTCCTTGAAAAACCTTCTAGCCCTCTGCATTATCGCTCCGCAACGCTATTGCTCTGCAACGCCGACGCGACCAACGTTTGGGGTGTGGGTGCAGTGTCCTGGTTTAAATCGAAATGACCATAGACCCAGTTTTCCGGTAAGCTCATTTGCTAACCCGCTCTCTAGCCTGGGGGTGAGGGGTCATCCTGCGCCCAGCACCTGAATCAGGAGTGCCTTTTGCACATGTAGGCGATTTTCCGCCTGATCCCACACGCGGGACTGGGATCCCTCCAATACTTCAGTGGTGATTTCCTCTTCCCGGTGGGCCGGCAGGCAGTGCAGCACAATGGCTTCCGGATCTGCCTGTTGCAGCAGCTCGGCATTGACCTGGTAGGGCAGAAAGGTGGCCTTGCGGGCCTCGGCCTCAGCTTCTTGACCCATGCTGGCCCACACGTCGGTATAGACCACCTGAGCTCCAGAGACGGCTTCCTGGGGATCCTGCAGCACCAACACCTGGGATCCCTGGGCCAGAGTGCGGGCTTGCTCCACCACTGCCGCATCCGGCTCGTAACCGGGGGGGGTGGCGACGCGGATGTGGATCCCGCTCATGGCACAACCCAACAGCAGGGAGTGGGCAACGTTATTGCCATCGCCGCAATAGGCCAGGGTCAGGCCCGCCAGTTGGCCAAAGTTCTCCTGAATGGTGAGCAGATCGGCCAACACCTGACAGGGGTGAAACTGATCGGTGAGGGCGTTGATCACCGGAACATCGGCATACTCGGCAAAGGTTTCCAGTTCCTTCTGGTGGTAGGTGCGAATGGCGATCACATCCAGGTAGCGGGAGAGGACGCGGGCCGTATCCTGCAGGGGCTCGCCGCGGCTCACCTGCATCACCGTCGGCACCAGATCCAGGGTGCTGCCCCCGCATTGGGCCATGGCTGCAGTAAAACTGGCGCGGGTGCGGGTAGAAGCTTTCTGAAACAACAGCCCCAACACCCGACCCCGTAGCTCCACCCGATAGGGATCCCGCTTTAATTCAGCCGCCTGGGCTAGCAGGGCCGACAGCTCTGCTGGGGTTAGGTCGCTGAGCTTGAGCAGATCCCGTCCGGCCAAGTTTATGGATCCCGCGATCTTCGACCCCGCCATTGTGCTACGCGCCACCTACAGAAACAATAAAAGCATCCCCAGCCCGGCGCTGGTCAACACTCCTCGAATAACTCGAATGAGAAGAGTCTTAATAGTCTTAAATAGCTTGGGCCTCGGCTTAACCCCAGTCTCAGGAGTGCCAGATCTGAGACCCATCAAAACCGCCCCCAACACCGGCTAACGTGAAGAGGAACGAATGACCTCCTGGGCCTGTTGCCGACGGGCAGAGATCTGAGCCTGCAGAGCCTGGATGGCAGCAGCATACTGTGGGTCGGCTGGGGTGGCCACCAATTCTCGGTTCTGGCTGAGCCGCTTCAGATCTTCCTCGGACAATTCCACCAAAATGTCGGGGGTAATGCCCTTGTGGTCGATGTCGTTACCGTTGGGAGTGCGATAACGGGCAATGGTTACCGCCAGCCCAGATCCATCGGACAGGGGATGCACCGACTGCACCAGGCCCTTGCCGAAAGTTTGCGTGCCGACAATCACGGCGCGACGGTTATCCTGCAGAGCCCCCGACAGAATCTCGCTGGCGCTGGCCGAGCCACCATCCACCAAAACGGCCAAAGGTTTATCGGTAAGGGCCGTGTTGTTGGCCGTCAGGCGATCCTGCTCCCCTTGGCGGTTCACCGTCGAGACAATGCTGCCCCGGTTAATCCACATGCGGGCAATCTCGGCGCTGGAGTAGAGCAGGCCCCCTGGGTTGGCGCGCAAATCCAGAACGTAGGCGGCTACCCCTTGTTTTTCCAGCTCGCGAATGGCTTGGCGCATCTTCTCGGCGGCGTTGCCGGAAAACTGGGTAATCCGGATATAGCCAATGGGCAGGCCGTTTTCCTCGTGAACCTCGTAGCGCACAGTGGCCAGCTCAATTCTTTCCCGCACCAAATCGAACACCTTCAGCCCTTCCCCCTCGCGGCGAATGGTCAGCCGCACCCGCGTACCCGGCTCGCCCCGAATGAGGTTGACTGCAGCGTTGGTGTCCATGCCTTCGGTGGACTTGTCGTCGATGCGCACGATCACGTCTTTGGATTTGATCCCGGCCCGGTCGGCAGGAGACCCTTCAATGGGGGAGATCACCACCAGCTCGTTCGTCTCTTGATCCATGCCCAGCGTGATCCCCACCCCGGTCAGCTCGCCGGATGTATCGATTTGCATGCTGGCAAACTGATCCGGATCCAGAAATCGGGTGTAGGGATCGTTCAGTTTCTTCAGGGCTTCCCGGATGGCCGCGTAGGCATCTTCTCGGGTGGCATATTCTCGGCTGAGCAGATCCCGCCGCACCGCTTCCCAATCCAGGGAATTAAAAGACGGATCCACGTATTCCCGGTTAACAATTTGCCAAACCTCGTCCACCACTTCCTTGGGATCCCGGCGAAACCCCGCCCAGCCCGGCATGGATAGCTGCACGCCGACCAGCGATACCGCTGTCATCACTGCAGCCGTTGCACTGACCACAAACCCACGCTTTCTCATTGGCTCTCCTGGAAGGCGCTAAAAGTCAAGGTTGACGAGGTGGATCTCCAGAGGTGGATCTCTAATTGTCAGGGAACTGGGTTTCGAGCAAGGGTCTTCCCCTATGCGAACTTCAGCTTAGAAGCATCGAGAGCGATGAAGGGCTCCCCTGCCGCAGCAAGTGGGATCCGGATTTTGGTAGGCTACAGATAACCCCAACCGACTGTGCCCAACCTAGCATAGGGATCCCTTCCGGGGGTGCTTCTAGGATCACAGTTCAACACAACTTTGTTACAACCTATCATCGCAACCCTTTTCTTCCAAATGGGCACTTTGCCCCCTTTCTGACTCTATGTCCCTTGCCACCGATTGCCCCAGCTCGCTTGCATCTGCCTCAGAGCGCCCGCTGCTGTCCCAAGTGCAGTTGGCCCGCGCTGCTGCCCAACACACGGCCACCTTGCCCACGGCTATTAAGAATGCCGCTCTAGAGGCCATGGCCACTGCCTTGTTGGAGCACCAAGAGTCTATCTTGGCCGCCAACCGGGCGGATTTGGAGCGGGCAGCGGAGATGGTGAAAGCCGGGGAGTTGTCGGCATCTGCCTATGCTCGCCTGAAGCTGGACGCCCACAAACTGGCAGATATGGTGGCCGGAGTGCGGCAGGTGATCCGGCTGGGGGATCCGGTGGGCCGAGCTTTGCTGATCCGGGAACTGGACGAGGGGCTAATTTTGGAACGGCGCACCTACCCTTTGGGGGTGCTGGGGGTGATCTTCGAGTCGCGGCCCGATGCTTTGGTGCAAATTGCCGCCCTGGCGGTGAAAACCGGCAATAGCGTCTTGCTCAAGGGGGGATCCGAAGCTTTGCTCTCCTGTCAAGCCTTGATGGCGGCCATTCAGGCGGGCCTGCAACAGATCCCGGAGTTCCCCCAGGGATCCCTGCAGTTGCTCACCAGCCGCGCCGAGGTCAAGGCCCTACTGCAACTGGAGGGGCTAGTGGATCTCATCATTCCCCGCGGCTCCAGCAGCTTTGTCCGCTACATCCTGGAGAATACCCGCATCCCGGTATTGGGCCATGCCGATGGCCTGTGTCACCTGTACGTGGATCGGGCAGCGAACGTGGACATGGCAATCAAGCTGACGGTGGACAGCAAAACCCAGTACCCCGCCGCCTGCAATGCCATCGAGACTCTGCTGGTTCACGAGGCCATAGCCCCCCACTTTTTGCCTCTGGCGGTCAAGGCCCTGCGGGAGAGGGGGGTGGAATTGCGGGGGGATCCCCTCTGCCGCGAGCTGGTGCCGGATCTGATCCCGGCCAGCGAAGCCGACTGGAGCACCGAGTATGCCGACTTGATCCTCTCTATTAAAGTGGTGGGCTCCCTTGACGAGGCCATTGCCCACATCCAGCAGTACGGATCCCGCCATACCGAAGCGATTGTAACCGAGGATGCCGCTGCTGCCCGGCGATTTTTGGATGAAGTAGATGCAGCGGGGGTCTTTCACAACGCTTCCACCCGCTTTGCCGACGGGTTTCGCTACGGCTTTGGGGCAGAAGTGGGCATCAGCACCCAAAAACTGCCGCCGCGCGGCCCGGTGGGCTTGGAAGGCTTGGTGACTTACCGCTACCAACTGCGAGGGCAAGGACATCTTGTAGCCGACTACACAGGCCCCCAGGCGCGACCTTTTCAACATCGGGATCGCCTGAACAACACCGGCTTAGCTTAGCTGCAAAAGCCGGCTGTACAAACCGGCTGTACAAAGCAGTCGTTCACAAAAACCGTTCTCCTCGTCTTCGCGGCTCCAGGTTGAGGTAAATTAAAAAATAGCTTCGTGATTGCCAAGGGTTGCGCTTTGCGGCGCGCTATGGTGTGACAATGGACTACCGGGTTCCGGGTTTGATGTTATGGGCTTGAGCGCCCTAGATGTAGCGCTTTGCATTTTGGCCTTTTGTTATTTCGATTAGGAGCTTCGCTGGATCATGCCTGTGCGTCTGTATGTTGGAAATCTGCCGGAAGAGGTGGATCGTCAGGCACTGGAGAAGCTCTTTCGCTCTGCCGGTGAGGTCATTTCCACCAAGGTGATCCGGGATCGGAAGACAGGCAAATGCCGCGGCTTCGGCTTTGTAACGGTAAACACCGAAGAGCAGGCGCAGCAGTACATCGAAAAGTTCAACGGCCACAGCTTTGGGGATGTCAACTTGCGCATTGAGCTCGCCCAGCCGCGCGACCGAGGGGAAGAAGGCGAATCCAAAACAGCGACCTCTGAGCCTTCATCCAAAGAGTCCAGAGGTTCCAAAGATTCCAGGCCGTCCAGAGATTCTGAGGCCAAGGGCCCTAAAGAGTCGGCAGAAAACCCTGCCCCCAGCAAAAAGCAACGCCAGCGCGGCAATAAGGGTGGGCGCTCCACCGTCGTCGCCGAAAGTGAGGCAGCCTCTGAGCCGGATCCCCGCTGGGCCAGCCAGTTGCAGCGGATCAAGGAGCAGCTTCTGCAGGTCACCAATTCCTAACCCCCCCCGAACGAGTGATAGACACTGTTGGGATCTGACGGTAGGCTGGGTGAGTTGCGACGGCTCTAGGCATGTTTGAGAGGGGG
>NZ_JANSHQ010000005.1:0-4927 GCF_047461715.1 Synechococcus sp. R8-2
TCGGAGCCGGGTAGTTTACCTCCCACCATCCCTAGGGGGCTGGCGGCAACGAGCAAGAAATGGTGGCGATCCCTGGCCTCATCTCCCGAACAGGCTTGATAGCCTAGAGGAAGCGAGATGTGGATACCCATGTCAGATACTCCTGCGGTCTTGGTACAGCAACTTCAGAAGCGCTACGGATCCACAGTGGCCGTGGCGGACGTCTCGTTTCAGGTGGAACCCGGCCAGATCTACGGCATTCTCGGCCCCAATGGAGCGGGCAAGACCACCACTTTGCATTGCCTCTGCACCTTGCTCCGTCCCGACTCAGGCCGGATAGAGGTGTACGGGATCCCGGCCAGCGAAAACCCCAAAGCGGTACGAGAAAAACTGGGGTTTGTTGCCCAAGAGGTGGCTTTGGATAAGGTGCTGACCGGGCGAGAATTGTTGCAGTTGCAGGCCGATCTCCACCACCTGCCTCGCCCCTTGGCTCAAGAGCGAATCGCTGCCGTCCTGGAACTGCTGGGGCTGACCGACCGCGCCGACCAACTCATCGGTACCTACTCCGGCGGGCTGCGCAAACGCTTGGATCTGGCGGCAGGACTGCTCCATCAACCCCAGGTGCTGGTCTTGGACGAGCCCACGGTGGGCCTGGACATTCCTAGTCGGCTGGCCATCTGGGATTTTTTGCGCCAACTCAAGAACACAGGGATCACGGTGGTGCTCAGCAGCCATTACCTGGAGGAGATCGACCTGCTGGCGGATCGGGTAGCCATCATCGACCGGGGCAAGGTGATCGCCGAGGGAACCCCAGAGGAGCTCAAAACCCGCGTCGGCGGCGAGCGCATCACCGTCAAGCTGCAGGAATTTGCCCCGGCGGAACTGGCCCAACGGGGTGCCCAACTGCTGGGATCCCTGCCCTTTGTCCAGAAGGTGGTGATCAACAGCGCCCAGGGCAACGCCCTGAACCTGGTGGTGCAGCGGAATGGAGAGGATCCCCTCAGCCAGATTCGCGCCCACTTGCAGGCTCATGGGCTAGAGGTGTTCAGCAGCACCCAGTCTCGTCCCAGCTTGGATGATGTGTATTTGGCGGCAACCGGGCAAACCCTCATGGATGCGGAGCTGGCCGCTGCCGAGGCCAATCTGGGCAAAAAGAAAAAGTAACTTCATCCCCTCATGATCGAGCCCCATTGATCCCTGTACAAAGGCATATCGAGATATTTATTGGTTGTATTGGTTGATGGATTAGATACTGCATTCATTCATTCATCACACATTCATTGATTCATCACACATTCATTGATCACAACTCTACAGGAGCTTTGGTATGAACTCTGCCTCTTCCTCGGTTCAACCCAACCCGATCCCCCTTCTGACGGCTGATTTTTGGCAGGAGACCTTTGCCCTCACCCGCCGCTTGTTTATCCAACTGCAGCGTCGCCCCACAACCTTGCTGGTTGGCATTATCCAGCCGTTGCTCTGGCTGATTCTATTTGGAGCCTTGTTTCAGAATGCTCCTGCCGGCATTTTCGGGGCCGGACAAAACTACACCCAGTTTTTGGGGGCGGGAGTCATCGTGTTTACGGCTTTTGGTGGAGCCTTGAATGCCGGAGTGCCGGTGATTTTCGACCGAGAATTTGGCTTTTTGAACCGGTTGTTGGTGGCTCCCCTCACCTCTCGTTTTTCCATTGTTCTTGCTTCTAGCCTGTTTATCGTCAGCTTGGCGTTGCTGCAGACGGCAGTCATTGTGGGGGCAGACTACGCCCTTGGGGCCGGGATCCCCGACGGGCCAGGCTTGGCGGTGGTGGCCTTGATCGTGGGCCTGTTGGTCTTGGGCTTCACGGCCCTGAGCTTGGGCTTGGCCTTTGCCATGCCGGGGCACCAGCAATTGCTGGCTTTCATCTTTTTGGTCAACTTGCCCCTGATCTTTTCCAGCACGGCCTTGGCTCCCCTGAGCTTTATGCCCACCTGGCTGCGTTGGGTGGCCAGCCTCAACCCCCTCACTTTTGCCATCGAGCCCATCCGCCATGTTTACCGCAGCAGCCATTGGAGCTGGGCCGATGTGGTGCTGCAGGCTCCCTGGGGCGATCTCACCCTGGCGGGATCCCTGGGCCTCTTGACGGGGTTTGTCGTAGTGTCGGTTCTGCTGGTGCAGGGGGTGTTGCGCAAAAGCTTGGCCTGAGCCTCTCTGCCCAGGCTGTGCCCCTCAAAGCCACTGGCGGGAAACGGACTTCTCCATAGCTGCCTGTGCCCGCTGCACCAGAGCCAGGGGGCTGTCCTGGGCTGGGGAAACGCTGAGAGAAGGAGTAAGGCTGCGAGCCTGCAGAGCCATGTGGAGCTGCAGTTCGGTTACGTACTCCCGCAGGCCAAAGTTAGACCCAGAAGAAGAAGGAGCCGCTGAAGAGGGGTGAGACACAGACATCACGGCAAAGAGTCCTTCGCGAAATGGCCACTGTTGCTCTGCTAAGGTATCACGCCCACCCCTTTTCCGAAGCTTCCAAAATGTTAGCTTTGATTAAGATTTGCAACCGTTTGGCCATGGTGGTGCTCAAGGATTGGCAGCGCTCCAAGTTGGATCCCAGCGACGATGCCCTCTTTTACAGCTATCCTCGCTTCGTGACTCATGTGGATTCTGGCTTCATCGGCCAGCTCACCGATCTATACCGCGAGCATTTGCGGCCCCAGACCCGCATTCTCGATCTGATGAGCAGTTGGGTCTCCCATTTGCCACCTGAGATGGAGTTTGCCCATGTGGAGGGGCATGGGATGAACCCGGAGGAACTGGCGGCCAACCCCCGGCTGGATCACTTCTTCATCCAAAACTTGAACCAAAACCCAAGTCTGCCCTTCCCTGATCAATCCTTCGACGCGGTGCTGAACACGGTCTCGGTGCAGTATCTGCAGCAGCCGGAGCAGGTGTTTGCCGAGGTGTATCGCATCCTAAAGCCCCAGGGCCTGTTCATCGTCAGCTTCTCCAATCGCATGTTTTTCCAGAAGGCGATCCAGGCTTGGCGGGACAACTCTGAGGCGGGGCGGGTGGAGTTGGTCAGGCGCTATTTTGAGTCGGTGCCAGGGTTTGAGGTGGTGAAAGTGATCCAGCGGCCTGCCCCTATGGGTTGGCTGGGCTTTTGGGCAGGCGGAGGCGGGGATCCCTTCTATGCCCTAATTGGACAGCGGACGGCGGGGTAGAATTCTCCAGCTTGCCTGTGGCGTGCAGGCGGGATCCTTGGAAATATCCAACAAGACTCCAGCATCCACCAGATCTTGCAGCTGTGTTATCCTCGCTACCCTCAGAGGTCTGTCTTGTTCTCCGGTCTTTCTGACAGTTCTTCCCCACAAAACGGCAATCCTTCCCCCCTACCCATCTCGGCAATTGGGGAGGCAGGGCTGCTGCAGATCGTGCAGCGCTACTGTCCGGCCCAGGTGGTGGGAGACGATGCGGCGGTGTTGGCTGCTCCGGAGGGGCAGTTGGTGGTGACAACCGATGTGTTGGTGGAGGGAGTTCACTTCAGCGATCTGACGACCCCGGCCCATGCGGTGGGCTGGCGCGCGGTGGCCGCCAATCTGTCGGATCTGGCCGCGATGGGATCCCGTCCGCAGGCGTTGGTGGTGGGTTTGGGCTTGCCGGGCTCCACACCGGTTGCTTGGGTGGAGGAGCTTTATCAAGGGATGCGGGACTGTTGCGCCCGCTGGGGATGTCACCTGGTGGGAGGGGATCTGTGTCGGTCGCCGCATCGATTTGTGGCAATCACGGCCCTGGGATCGGTGCAGCCGGGGCGGGCTATTCAGCGCAGACGGGCTCAACCCGGCGATTGGCTGGTGGTAACAGGGCCCCACGGAGATGCGCGGGCAGGCTTGGAGCTGCTTCTCCATCCTGAACAGGGATCCTCAGCTACGGCGGCCGAGCGCGAGCAGTTGATCAGGGCTCACCAATACCCACGCCCGCGACTGGATCTGTTGCCCCTCTTGGAAGGGATCCCGGATCCCTTGCGCATTGCCGGCATGGATACCAGCGACGGTTTGGCAGATGCCCTGGTGCAGGTGTGTCAGGCCAGCGGGGTGGAGGCAAGGATTGCCGTGGAGCGGATCCCGATTTCAAAAGCTTTGCGGCAGGCTTTTCCGGCCCAAGCCTGGGAGTGGGCGCTCTATGGAGGCGAAGATTTTGAGCTGCTCCTCAGTGCCGAGGTGTCGGTGGCCAAGCATCTGTTGGAAAGATTGCCGGGGGCCGTTTGGATTGGAGAAGTGACAGGCTGGGATCCGCAGGGAACCGTCTGGCTGAAGGACGGGCGGGCCCTCAGCCGTCAACAAGCCTTCCAGCATTTCTGAGAGAAGTTGTGCTGCAGGATGGCCACCCAAACTGCCAACAGTTGAAAACAAATCGACTTGTGGGAGAAAACAAGCCCTAGGAAGGATTCGATAACCTAGAAATGGAGAGAAGCTGAGACAAGGAAGCAAATTGACTTGGAATAGCTTCAGGCAACTGCTCAGAACTCGGCAGAACTTGGAGAAGCATTGGAGACTCTACTCATGAAAGCTATCTTAACAGCAGCCATTCTTGGCCTGGCCGGGATCCCTGCGTTGGCCCCCTTGCCCAGTTCGGCTCAGCCGCTGTTTGAATTGGGTGCCTACCGCCTTGAGCAGGGGACGATTATCCCGGTCGGCAGCCTGAGTAGCGAAGGGCCGCAATACTTTTATCCCGACACCGTCTATCCCCTGGAAGTGGCCGTTACTCAGAACATTTTTGACAGCCAGGGGCGCTTGGTGATCCCGGCGGGTAGCCGCATTTTTGGACAGATGGAACCTGCACCGGGCGGATCCCGCTTTGTCGGCACTTCCATTGTTCTCGGCGGTCGTACCTACAGCCTGCGGGCTTCCTCCAACATCCTCCACGACGAAAAGGATCCCCGTCAGTATTCGGCTGAGGCCATCGCTCAGGATGCAGCCATTG
>NZ_JANSHQ010000006.1:0-8108 GCF_047461715.1 Synechococcus sp. R8-2
GTGTAGAAATTAACATGGATCCTGGGGTCGCTGCCTGGATAGGTTGGGGGCTTGGGCCAGCCCTGGGCAATGGGGCTTGCTGGTGGCGTCCGTAGAACAGAGTCTATGAGAGAATCTCTCGGCCCAACCGTGGGAAAAGTGTCGAGCATGTTAAAAGTAGACGAAAATGAGATCTCGATAGGATGCCAGTTTGCCTATCGACTGTTGTCGCTATAGTGGCTGAACACCATGCTGGATCCCCTTTTGGAAGAGAAAATCCGTGAGCAAATCCGCACCCACAAGGTGCTCATCTACATGAAGGGCACCCCGGAAATGCCCCAATGTGGGTTTTCCTATGCCGCCGTTCGTGTGCTGGATAGTTTGGGCTTCCCCTACACGGCGATTAACGTACTCGAGGATCCTGAGATCCGCCAGGGGATTAAAGAGTTTTCCAACTGGCCTACTATCCCGCAGATTTATATTGATGGGGAGTTTGTGGGCGGTTGCGACATCATCCAAGAGATGCACGCCCGCAACGAGCTGCGTCCGCTGGTCGAGGCAGCCTTTGCTAAGGCCACGGCTCAATCTTAAGGGATCCCATCTCATCCAGAGGGGTTGCCATGCTTACCCCCGACTACCTTCGGCAGCACCTGATGGAGAAGCTGCAGGCTCTTCATGTGCAGGTGGAGGATGAGTCCCACCTTCACATCGGCCACGGGGGCGGGACAGGAGGGCACTACCGAGTTCAAGTAGTGTCGCCTTCGTTTGTCGGCAAAACGACCCTACAGCGACATCGCCTGGTGTATGCCGCTCTGGCGGAACACATGGGGCGGAGCATTCATGCTTTGGCCCTGCAAACTTACAGCCCTGAAGAGGTTTCTGCGCAAGGGATCCCTGAGGAGATCAGCTAGCATAGAGGGCAAAATCGCGGCCCCATCAGGGCAGAGGAGAGAGCATGGCAACTCTTTTGGCCACCTGGCTGATGTCAGCCTTGAGTGTAATGATCCTGGCTTGGCTTTTGCCCGGGATCCACGTCTCCGGGTTTGGCGGGGCTTTGGTGGCGGCTCTGGCCATTGGTCTGGTCAATGGTTTGGTTAGGCCGATTCTCCGGCTGATCACCCTGCCGATTACGGTTCTTACCCTGGGCTTGTTTTGGCTAATTTTGAACGGCATCTGCTTGGTCATTGCCGATAAGCTGGCCGGGAATGCTTTCAACATCGATAATTTCGGCTGGGCGTTTATCGGCGCAATTGTACTTTCCATCGTCAGCGGCTTGGTTCAGCAGGTTTTTGAGCAAGGTGTGCAGAACTGACTTCGTCCCCAGCCGTGAGAGGGCAGGGTTTGGTTCAAGATTGCAGGGGGTACGCTAGGGGAACGTCAACACTCAGCCCGACGATAACCAAAACCAACTTTAAGGGATCCCGATAAGCTTTACTCCATTGGCCCTGCCCGCTAAGTTTTTGCCGCAGAACCATAGGATTCTCCACAGATAGCCTGCACAAGATCTGCCAATGGCTAACATCAGCAGGATATTGCGAGCAGGCGTTTGATCTGTGGCTGCTTTATCTAAGCCTAGCAAATCGATAGGAAACCAGTAGGGGATCAAGTTGGTCGATCTGCAACTCAGGAGCTGGTTGGTATGAAGGCGTTGCTGCTCTATCCGCGTTTTCCTCAATCATTCTGGTCTTACAATCGCACCATCGAGATGGTGGGACTAAAAGCGCTAATGCCACCTCTGGGCTTGATCACCGTTGCTGCTCTGCTACCCCAACACTGGGAGATTCGCTTTGTGGATCGCAATGTAGCTGATGAAACAGAAGCCGATTGGCAGTGGTGCGATCTGGTGATCTTGTCAGCCATGTTGGTGCAGAAGCAGGATTTCCACGCCCTCATTCGCAAAGCGGTGCAGTTGGGCAAAAAAGTAGCGGTGGGCGGACCCTATCCAACTTCTGTGCCACAGGATGCCCTGGAATCTGGTGCTCACTATTTGGTTTTGGATGAAGGGGAAGTGACCATACCGGCCTTTGTCAAGGCTATAGAAGCTGGGCAAGAGTCGGGCATTTTTCGGGCTGCGGAAAAACCGGATGTAACCCAAAGTCCTTTGCCAAGGTTTGATCTGCTGCGTATGGATCAATACTTCATGATGTCAGTCCAATTTTCGCGAGGTTGCCCCTTCAATTGCGAGTTTTGCGACATCATCTCTCTTTACGGACGCAAGCCGAGAACCAAAGAGCCAAGTCAAATGCTAGCCGAGCTGCAAGCTCTCTATGACTTGGGTTGGCGGGGTTCGGTATTTGTGGTGGATGACAATTTTATCGGCAATCAGCGCAACGTCAAGCGATTTTTACGAGAGCTGATCCCCTGGAGCCAGAAGCGCAACTATCCATTTACCTTTATGACAGAGGCTTCAGTCAACCTGGCCGAAGACGAAGAACTGATGAGGTTAATGGTAGAGGCGGGTTTCTATGCGGTCTTTTTGGGCATTGAGACTCCAGACCAAGACAGCCTACAGATGACCCAAAAGCTCCAGAATACCCGCCACCCTTTGGTGGAGGCCTGTCGCAAGATCAACGAGGCCGGACTGCTGATCTATGCTGGGTTTATTCTGGGCTTTGATGGAGAGCGGCCAGGAGCAGGGGAGCGCATTCAGGCTTTTGTCGAGCAAACCGGTATTCCTCAGCCAATGCTGGGCATTTTACAGGCTTTGCCAAACACACAGCTCTGGAATCGCTTGAAGAAAGAGGAACGGTTGCTGGAAGGGATCGGCGTGACTGAGTTCGGCGATCAAAATACGCTGATGAATTTCATTCCCACCCGTTCTCTATCGGAGATTGCCCGAGAGTATCTGGAAAGTTTTTGGAAACTGTATGATCCTGCGCGATATTTATCTCGCTGCCTGCAACAGTGCCTGAATATCGGCATCAAAGATGGCCGACGGCAAATGATGAAGCTGCCCCTTCGCAAAGGGATCCACCTGCTTCTACAACTCATCTGGCGGCAAGGGATCCTTCATCCCGAAATCCGCGCCCAATTTTGGCGGCAGCTATGGACGATTTGGCGACAGAAACCGAGCCTGCTGAACCTATATTTGGGCCTCTGCGCTGCAGGAGAACACTTTTGGGAATATCGGGAATTGGCCCGCGCCCGGCTTACCCAGCAACTGGGATACGATCCTTTGCTGGCCAGCTCATCTTGACAGTATTTCTGGGGGAATGGTCTATCGATAGAGGATGCCCGGATGGGGCCTATGCGGCGACGACAGTTGGGGGCGATGGTGCTGGGATCCCTGTGGGCTGTTTGGGGAGGCTCTCGGCAGGCCCAAACGTCCGGGCGCGGAGATTGGCTGGCCGTGGAGCTGTTCAGCCGCTGGAGTGCGGATCCCTTGGCCGAGTTGGAGCTGATGGGCCCTTTTGTTTTAAATCAGCAGCCTTTTCCAACAGGCACCTGGAAGTTACAGGTTCGCCGCCAAGAGCTCCTTCTGACCGGGCCGGGACAGCCTCGTCGCTACCAGGGATCCCTTTGGCTACAGGGGGGAGCTCTGCGCTCCCTCGCAGGGGAGGAGCGTCGCTATCGGGGCTGGGTACAGATTCGTCCCAAGGGTTTAGGTCGCCTGCATCTGGTGAATTGGGTGAAGTTGGAAGACTATCTGCTGGCTTTGGTGCCCAGCGAAATGCCCGCCGACTGGCCAGCTGCCGCCTTGCAGGCGCAAGCCATCTTGGCCCGTACCTTGGCCGTTCCCCATCTGTGCCCCGGCCCCAGAAGAGAATGGCCCTCTGCCCCGATAAGGCCATTGCAAGACTCCACCGCCCACCAGTTCTATGGTGGCCTGGCCTATGAGACGGCGGCGACCACTGCTGCGGTGCGGGCAACCCGAGGGCAGATCCTAACCCATGCCGGCCAGCCGATAGAGGTTCTGTTTCACTCCACCTGTGGGGGCCACACCAGCGCCAATCAGGATATTTTTGCCCCACCCGCCCGCCCCTACCTACAAGGGGTGATCTGTGACGGGTGTCGCGCCTCTCCCTTCTATGGCCCTCACAGCGTCCGGCTCAGCCGACGGGAGTTGGAGCCAGCCTTCGGCAACGGCGATCTGGAGATTGTGCAGTCGGATCCCTGGGGTCGCCCCCTGCGCATCCGCGTTGGATCCCAACTGTTGACCGGCCAAGAGTTTGTGCTGCGCCTTGGCCAAACCCTGGGTTGGGGGATCCTCCCCAGCAACCGCTTCACGTGGGAACGTCTCCAGCCAAAGCCCGGCCAGCAGGAAGTGTACCTTTTCACCTATCGTGGGGCCGGCCATGGGGTGGGACTGTGTCAGTGGGGATCCCGTGGCTTGGCCGAGAAGGGCTACACAGCGCCGCAAATTCTCAATCACTACTTCCCCGGCACCCAGGTGATAACGTTGAGCTGAAGGTTGTTGATCCCGACTTCAATACTCCTGTGTCTCTTGCGCATTCCCATCGTCGCCATCCTGCCTACTGCTACTGCAGCGAGCTGGAACATGCCCAGATTCTCAAGCGCCAGCAGCAGGATCCCTTGCCGTTTGCAGAAGCAATGGGTTGCATTGCCAATCGGGAAGCCGCCGTGGCCGCTGCTTGCGGCCCTTGAAGCAGTTGTGTCGTCAGCAAAACTGTTACATGGCTAACCCCTAAGCCACCCTGAGCAGGCGACCTTGGGCTGTGGCAGAAAAGCTGACTTCAGGCGCGAGCTTTGGGCGTGATCCTCACAATGGTGGAACGGGATCCCACCTGGGCTGACCCATTCGCTTGCGGCTCTTTGGCCATCCCGCCGCCGGTGGAAGTTGTTTGTGCTTTACGCCGCTTCTGCGGCACAGCATCTCCAGCCGGCTGGGCTGTAGGGCTGCTGGAGGCAGTTTTGGCTTGGGTTTTACTGACCGAGGAGCCCGCTTTGCCGGTCGAGCGGCTTTTCCCCTTGACCTCTGCAGAAGAGACTTCTTTTTCAGCCAGCACCTGCAGAGCCATTTCCAGGGTAACCGCTTCGGCAGGGATCCCTTTGGGCAAAGAGGCATTGACCTTGCCATGTTTGACATACAGCCCGTAGGGGCCGTCGTGCAGATTGACCGGCTCACCATCCTCAGGATGGGATCCCAGCTCCCGCAAGGGCTTGGCCGAGGCGCGCCCACGGCTTTTCTTGGGCTGGGCCAGCAGCTCCAGCGCCCGCTCCAGGCTGATGGTCAGCACATCCTCATCGGCGGGCAGAGAGCGAAAATCGCCATCGCAGACCACGTAGGGGCCGAAGCGGCCAATGCCGGCCTGCACTTTTTTCCCCGATTCCGGGTGTTCCCCCAAGGTGCGGGGCAAGCTCAGCAACCCCAAGGCGATCTCTGGCGTGACCTGATCCGGTTTCAGCCCTTTGGGCAGAGAGGTGCGCTTGGGTTTTTTGTTGTCCTCAGAAACTTCCCCCAACTGCACATAGGGGCCATAGGGGCCCTGCGGGATCACGTAGATGGGCTCTTGGGTTTCTGGGTGAAAGGCAATGGGCTTGGGGCCTTCCTGCTTCCGCTGGATCAGCTCCGCGATGTGTTCTGCGCTCAGATCGGCGGGGGGAATATCCTCCGGCAGGTTGGCGCGCACCTCTCCGGACTCGGTTTCGACCGCCACATAGGGGCCATAGGGGCCAATGCCGATCTTGACGGGCAGGTTCTCCAGATGGATGGAGCGGGCCAGGCTGGAGTCAATTTCCAACTCGCGGGCCTTTACCTGTCCCTCAAGACCCTGCTCGCCCAAGAAGAAATGGCGCAAATAGGGCAACCACTCCGCCTGTCCAGAAGCGATGTCGTCCAGCGTTTGCTCCATCTCGGCGGTGAAGCGGGTATTCACCAGGTTGGGAAAGTATTTTTCCAGCAGCTCGGTGACTGCAAAAGCCGTGTAGGTGGGCACGAGGGCATTCCCCATCGACCTGACGTAGCCACGGCTCATGATCGTATTCAAGATGGTGGCGTAGGTGCTGGGGCGGCCAATGCCCTCACTTTCCAACACCTTGACCAAGGAGGCTTCCGTATATCGGGCTGGAGGCTGGGTTTCGTGGGCAACGGGTTCCAGCTTCTGGCAGCGGAGGGGATCCCCCTGCCGCAACAGGGGCAGATGCACCTCCCGATCTTCCAAAGCCGCCTCTGGGTCGTCGGATCCCTCCACATAGGCGCGGAAAAAGCCGGGAAAATCGATGCGCTTGCCGCTGGCCCGGAACACCGCATCGTCTACGGCGATGAGTACGATGGTGTGGGTTTGCCGCGCCTCGGCCATTTGGCTGGCGACGGTGCGCTTCCAGATCAGGTCGTAGAGGGCCAGCTCCTGGCCGGAGAGGGGGGTTTGGCTGGGCAGGCGAAACTCTGATCCAGCAGGACGAATGGCCTCGTGGGCTTCTTGCGCCCCTTTGGTTTTGGTGGTGTACTGACGGGGCTCGGGGCTGAGATATTCTCTGCCGTACATCGACTCCACGCAGGCGCGGGCAGCGCGGATGGCCTGCTCCGACAGGTGGACCGAATCGGTGCGCATGTAGGTGATGTAGCCCTCTTCGTAGAGCTTTTGGGCAATGCGCATCGTCTGCTGGGCCGACAGGTGCAGCTTGCGGTTGGCCTCCTGCTGCAGGGTGGAGGTGGTAAAGGGAGGGGCAGGTTTGCGGGTGGAGGGGCGCTCTTCCACAGAGCTGACGATCCAGGCTTTTCCCAGCAAGCGATCCCGCAGGGCCTCGGCCTGGGCCTGATCCAACAACACCACATCCCGCCCGGCAATGAGCTGGCCGGTGCTGGGATCGAAGTCTTGCCCATTGGCCAGGCGTTTGCCACCCAAGCTCACCAGCTCTGCTGGAAAGACAGCCTGCTGGCCGGCGACGGTCGTTTTGGGCTGCAGCTCCGCTTTGAGATCCCAGTAGGAGGCTTTTCTGAAGGCGCGCCGCTCCCGCTCTCGATCCACCAAAAGCTTGACCGCCACCGACTGCACCCGCCCTGCCGAGAGTTTGGGGGCAATTTTTTTCCACAGCAGCGGCGACAGGGTATAGCCCACCAGGCGATCCAAGATGCGGCGGGTCTCCTGGGCACGCACCAGTTGTTCATCCACCTCACGGCAGTTTTGCAGCGCCTCCTGAATGGCCTCGCGGGTAATCTCGTGGAACACCATGCGGCGGGTGGGCACTTTGGGTTGCAGCACCTGCTGCAAGTGCCAGCTAATGCTTTCCCCTTCGCGGTCTTCGTCGGTGGCCAGGATCAGCTCGTCCGCCTTCTTGAGCGCTTCCTTCAGCTCCTTGACCACCTTTCTTTTGTCCTTGGGGATGACGTAGAGGGGCTCGAAGTCGGCGTGGACATTGACCCCCAGGCGGCTCCACTCTTCTCCTTTCAATTCTTCTGGAATTTCAGATGCCGAATCGGGAAGATCCCGCACATGTCCCATCGAGGCCTGAACCTCATACCCCGCAGGCAAGAACCCACGGATGGTACGGGCTTTGGTGGGAGATTCGACAATGACCAGCTTAGGCATACTTGAGGTTGGCAGCAATCGGCTTAGGTTGTCGCATTTCCCGCCCCAAGGATTGGGCGGGCCAGCATACACTGCAAGAGGTGCTTAAGATAGACAGCCTACTTTTCTGGAGCGTAGCAAGTCTACCTGCGCTTGACCAGCCGTCATCGGCGATGATCCGAGCGGTCTGGCCCCATCTGGCTGCTTTGCAGGACGATGAAACTACACCATTTTTCCATTCGCACCGCCGATATCTTCCGCTCCATCGCTTTTTACGAGGGGCTGGGCTTTGCGGTGGAAGAACGCTTTACTGCCGGGATCACGCTGGCCTGCTGGATGCGCGGCCCCTGGGGGCGTTTGGAGCTGATGCAAGTGCCGCAGCCCCATCCTGCCCCGGATCCCTTTGGGGATCCCCACTATGTGGGCTACTATCACCCCGCTTTTGAGGTGGGCCCCGAATGGGGATCCCTGGCCAACTACCTAGAACATTTGCGAGCGCAAGTGCCCCTTACCCTGCTGCTGCCGCCCCAGCTCCAGCAAATTGGGGGCCAGGTCTATGAAGTGGCGTTCATCGCCGATCCCGATGGCCTGCCGATCGAGCTCATTCGTCCCCAGGGATCCTCAGGAGAGAGTCTGCCCCAACGCCCAGAGGACATTAAT
>NZ_JANSHQ010000007.1:0-983 GCF_047461715.1 Synechococcus sp. R8-2
GTACCGCAGCCACATCTTGCCACCCCAGTCTCTCCCCACCCAGCGATAGCAGTACAGGGAAAAGGGAAGCATTGGCGGGCAAGTGCCAACGAGCGGGGATCTCAGCGACGACGCACTTTATCCCTTTGGCTGACAAAGATGATGGCGCCAAAGAGAGCCCCCAGCACAACTGCACCAGCCACCAAGCTCCAGAGGAAGTTAGCAAGTGAGGGAGTCATAAAAGCGTTTCCTCCTCGTGCAAATAACCATTGCCCAACGGCTTTTCGATTATACCGAGCCCTGTCACCCTTCCAAAGCCTGCCTTTGTCCCTGCCGGGCGCTGTCATTTGGTAGTTTGGTATTCCAGGGGCACCTCCTCTAGGGTTTGGCTCTTGCCGGCAAAGGGGTTATCCGGCGTTAAGAACAGCATACAGTGACATTCCTTTCGCTCCCGCATGGGTACACAGGGGCAATTCCAATAGCCTGCTTTTGCTTCTGCCTCTTTGTCTTCATAAAAACGACAGGGACACAGCGGGGCGCCCAATTGCTCTTTGTGCAGAGCCAAGCCTTCGATCACCGCCGTCGTAATTGATGGATCCGAGCAGAAAAAGGTCTCGGAGCGTTTGGCGTAGGTTTCTGCGAAATGCCGCATCAACTCAAAGCTCTTCTGTGAGGACTTTTTGTAACCACGACTTTCCATGACGATTCCCAAAAGTGGAACTAACCGGCTGTTGCTAGCAATGGGGCTCACAGCTTTTTCCGACGACGCCTCCCGAAGCCAGTACAGACGTGTAGGGGGCCGGGATTCTATTAACTCCACAGATAACTCCACAGACCTCCCACAACGTCGAGAAAAGCTGTATCTCGCTCTTCGTTGTACAGCAGACCTCTAGGCAGGACAAAAGATTATGCCCTTGCTGTTACACAAGGCAACATCTAGGGGCCGTAGCAAGAGCCAGCCTTGGCGTACTCTACAGAATACCTTGACATCCTCCCCGGCCTGA
>NZ_JANSHQ010000008.1:0-5185 GCF_047461715.1 Synechococcus sp. R8-2
AATGGCAGTATCCCGCAAAGCTCTGATCTGACGCTGCGAAACTTCGGGTCTTTGCTCTCTCGAAAGGCCAACCCTGCCTCTTGAATGGCATTCCGCTTGAGGTGGCAGGGATCCTCTCTCACCCACTGCGGCAGGTCAGTGCAGGATGATGTCCCCCAGCTTTCTGGCTGTTTTTGGAGCCCCCTGCTATCGCGAACGGCACAGCCGGTCTTTGTGGGCAACCACAAACGTATGCAAGCAGACACCAAAGTAATGGCCGGATTAGAGTCAGGCTCCTCTAGCGGGCCAGGTACCGTTCCAAGCGTCCCTGGAAAAATGACAAGATCAACGTCAGCAGCCAGTACCACAGCGCTGCCACCACCAAAGCCTCGAAGAAGTGCTGGCGCGGCAAACCTGCCTGTCGAGCCCGGCCCATCAACTCCTGCAAAGCAATGGCACTGGCCAGGGCAGTGTCTTTCTGCATGGCGATGAATTGATTGCCAATGTCGGGTAGGACAATTCGGAAAGCTTGCGGCAAAATGATGCACCACAGGGTTTGCCAGGGCTTAAGCCCCAGGGCATAGGCAGCTTCCCGCTGCCCGACGGGAATGGCTTGGATCCCGGCCCGGAAGATCTCGCTCATGTAGGCGCCATAGTTCAGGCTCAAGGCCAGCACTGCCGAAGTGAACGAGCCGAACACCAGACCCAGTTGCGGCAAAGCCTGGTAGATAAACAAAAACTGCAGGAATAGAGGTGTGCCCCGCATCAGCGAGACATAGAGAGCAGAGAGGCTGCTTAGAGGGGCAATTTGGGAGAGCCCCGCCAGCGCCGACAAAAAGGCCAAGGTGGTGGCACAGAGGATGGAGACCAAGGACAGTTGAAAAGTAGTGCCCACCCCTTGCGAGATAAACCACCACCACTCGCGCACAAAGTTGCCGTTGAGACGCAAGGTACGGATGGGGATCCCGGCCAACTCCAACTGTACCCCGCTGAAGGTGAACAGCAACAACAGCAGCCACAGAACCAACCACAACCCCTGGGCCACCGGGAACGGGATCCCTTTTCGAATCCGGGGCGGTGGGTAAATGGGCTGCTCCAGTGGGATAGAGTCTTTGCTCACTCAGCTTTTTTCGTCAGATCAATGCCGTAATACCGCTTCGAGAGGGCTGTTAGCGTGCCGTCCGCATGCATGGATTCTAAAATTTCGTTGATTTTGGCTTGCAAGCTCTCGGAAGGGGCAGGGCTGGAGCGATCCAAGGCCACAGCCAAGGCTTCATAGTAGACCGGATCCCCCAGAGTTTTCAGGGGCAGTCCTTCCCGAATGGCGTTTTCAGCCGTCGGCAAAGCTGTCAAGACTGCATCCAGGCGGGTGCCATCCCCCAGTGCCAAATCCTGCAGAGCCAGGCTATCGGTGTCGTAGATGCGAATGTCCACCCGCGGGGCCGGAACTTGGATGGTCTCTCCTTCCAGAGTGAGGTTGCCCTCCAGGTAAGCTTGATAGGTGGTGGCGGTGCCCACCCCAACTCGCTTTCCTTCCAAAGCGGCGATATCGGTCAGGGTCGAGGCTTGGTGGACCACGAAGCTGGCGGGGGTGTAGTAGTAGGGAATGGTAAACAGCAGAGCTTTCTGGCGTTCGGCAGTTACGGTCATGGAGCCGACATTGACATCCCAGCGGCCATTCCAAGATCCGGCGGTGATGACATCGAAGTTGATATCCAGAAACTCAGCCTTTACCCCCAAGCGCTTGGCGATCTCGCGCGCCACATCCACGTCAAATCCTTCCCAACTGCCGTCGGGATTGAGGTAGCTCTGAGGCCGGTAATTGGAGTCGGTGGAAACCCGGAGCACCCCGCGCTCTTGAATTTGAGCCAACAGGTCTCTGCTTTGGGCCAGCAGGGATCCCTGGTGTGCACTTAAAGCCCAGCATCCGGCCAGGGTCAAGCAAAGGGCTTGTAGGGATCGGCGTCGAGAAACAGACATCGGCGAAACCTCAGATGAAGGTGAAGGGCAAACCCATTGGAATCCATCCAAGCTATCCAAGGCTGTCACAATTCCCGTTGCAAGGTAGTATCACCTGACACTGCCGCTTTGGGTGGCTATTCCCGACTGGGGCGAGCGGGTCGCAATTCTCCAAACATGCTCTAAAAAAGGCAAATCAACTGTCTCAGGATTGAGCTTATGAATCCCAATTGAGATTGAAATATCTCCTCCAGAAAGGCATCCCCTGAGACTTGCGATCAAGACTCGTGCTGTGTTGCCCGGGGGGGCAATCCGTATCCCTCTGTGGGCAACGGAGAATCGACGTTCTGGGTAGCAGAAAACATTTGGCTCGACCCAATGGATCCCCCTTAGCAATTGGGCGGAGAGGATGTCAATATCTTTGGAAGAGAACGGGGTTGAGGGTGGTTATGCAAGCGGTGATCTTGGCGGGTGGGAAAGGAACTCGTTTACGGCCTTTTACCTTTTTGCAGCCTAAGCCTTTGTTGCCCCTTTTGGATGTGCCCTTTTTGGAGTGGCTGATCGGGCGCTGCCGCCGAGCCGGCCTGACAGATATTTTGCTCAGCGTGGGTTATCTGGGCCAACAAATTGAGGCTGCTCTGGGAGATGGCGCTGCTTTGGGGGTGAAGCTCCGCTACATTCCCGAAGAGACGCCTTTGGATACGGCAGGAGCTTTGGTGCTGGCTCAGCCCTATTTCACCGGGGATCCCTTGGTGGTCTTCAATGCCGACATCCTCACAGATCTGGATCTGCAGATGCTGATGCAATGTCATGTGCAGAGCAAGGCCATGGCCACCCTCACCCTCGCCCGCGTGGACGATATCACCGCCTATGGCCTGGTGGAAGTTGGGGAAGAGGGCCAGATCCAATCTTTTCGGGAAAAACCCACCCCTGCAGAAGCCCTCACCCTCACCACCGACACGATCAACGCCGGCACCTATGTCTTGGATCCGGCCATTTTTAAAGACTACCCCAGTGGGGAGCCCCTCAGCTTCGAGCGGCGTGTCTTCCCCGATTTGCTCAGGCAAGGGCACCGGCTGCAAGCTTATCTCCACACAGGCTACTGGCGGGATCTGGGCACGCCGGCCAGCTACTACCACGGCCAACTGGACATTCTCCTGGGCCGAATGACGGATTTTCCCTTAGAAAATGTGCAGCAACAGGCGCCGGGGATATGGGTGCACAAAACGGCTGAGATCCATCCCAGCGCTCAACTGCACGCCCCCTGCTACATCGGCGCCCACACCCGTTTGGGATCCCAAGCTCAGATTCCGGCAGGCACCATCCTCGGCAGCCACAGCTGGGTAAATGGATCCCTGCAGCCGGGAGCCTACGGGCCGAGAGTCCTGGTAGTGTAGGTTAAGTGCAAGTTAAGTTCACGACCATCCAGGACAAAGCCATCAGCAAATGGAGCTACCACAAACCGGGGAACGCTGGGATCCCTACCTTGCTGCCGTAGCTGCTCGCTTTAATCGGGAGCTGGAAATTCAACTGGGTCAGCCAGCTTGGCAACTTCCCCCAGACCTGGAGCAACTGCCTTTTTGGCAAGCCCAGCAGCGGGATCACCTGCAAGAGCGCCTCGGGATCCCCTTTTGGCAACTGCGTGCCCCCAAAAAACGGGAAGCCTGTTTGGATTTGGGCTGTGGGGTAAGCTTCCTGACCTATCCCTGGAACGATTGGCAAGCCTACTTTTACGGCCATGAGCTGAGCGGTGAGATTGTGCGCTTTATTCGCTCGCGGGCACCCCAGCTTAACTCCAAGCTGTTCAAGTCAATGCAACAGGGATCCGCCCACCATTTGGAAAACTACGAGTCGGAGCAATTTGATCTGGCCATTGCCACCGGATTTTTGTACTACTACCCGATTGAGTACTTCGACGCGGTTTGGGCAGAGTTGATGCGAGTGTTGCGACCGGCTGCACCTGTGATTATTGAAGTGGTCAATCCCGACTCGGTGTGGGCGGAACAATGGGGCCTCATCGAGCTATTCAAAGGCACCGAACCGATTTTCACCCCCCTAACGGAGTGGGAGCGGCGCATCGCAGCCTTGGGGGGCAAAATTCAGAAACAGGCCAGTGGCGAACTGTTCACCGCCTATTGGATTCAGCGCAGACCATGATCTGCTCACAACCGGGAAAGTATCGGAGCATTCGGAGTAGTGGGGTAACCTTTAAGGCTGGGTACTAAGATTAAAAATAAGATAAAGATTAAGATTAAGAAGTGTGATCCCGGACAAGGGATCCACCGCCATCCATGCAAGCCTCCTCTCCCACCTTCCTCTTGGTTGATGGCTACAACATCATCGGAGCTTGGCCCACCCTGAGCCAGTTAGCGCGTCGCTCCCTGATGGAATTGGCCCGTCTGCGCTTGGTGGAATCTTTGGCCAACTATGTGGCCTTCCGGGGCTACCAGGCGACCGTGGTGTACGATGCCTACGCCCAACCCACTCCAGCCCGGCAAGAGCGCTCCCCTTCGGGTATCGAGATCCTGTATACCTCCTATGGCGAGACCGCCGACAGTTGTATTGAACGGCTGTGTGCCCAGTTGCAGAAGGATGGGTGTCGGGTAAGAGTGGCTACCTCCGATCGTGTCCAGCAATTGGTGATCGGTGGCTACAACGCCGAATGGGTCTCGGCAGAACAACTGTGGGATGAAGTGCAGCAGGCCCAGCAGCAGATCCGGCGCGTCCAACCAAAACGGCTATCGAGCAAGCGGGGCATTGATGCCTACTTGGATGCAGATACCCTCTCGCGCCTAAACCGCTGGCGGCTGTCCGGCCAAGATCCCATGCGCTAAATGCCATCGTAGGGAACGGTGGGAGCTCCATACCAAAGATGCTCTTCATCTGGCGAGGCAGTGGGCAACTGCTCCTGTGAAGGATCCGCCGGAGCCAGCTCCTGCTCATCTACCAACACCAGCACCCGCACAACTCGATTTTTGGGCAATTGTTCCTGCGCCCGCATGGGCAAAATCAGTTGACCTTGGCTGTCGGTACGAGCCCAGAACTCATGCGCTTTCATGCTGTTTCCCAAAATCATGAGCCAATGAAGGGATCCCCAGGCCGGATCTTAGTGAGGATGATGAATGACCCCAGAAAGCTCCATCTGTTCTTCGTATTCAGATGAGTCGGAGAGGCTGGCCCAGCTTTATAGTTATTGGACACTCTAGGACACTGCGTCAGGGTTGTGGAGCAATAGCGTTGCGGAGCA
>NZ_JANSHQ010000009.1:0-4983 GCF_047461715.1 Synechococcus sp. R8-2
CCGTGAGGGTGCCGGTTTTGTCAGAGCAAATTACCGTAGCGCTGCCCAGGGTCTCCACCGCCGGCAGCTTGCGGATAATGGCGTGGCGTTTTGCCATGCGGGAAACCCCAATCGCCAAGGTTACAGTGACTACCGCCGGCAAGCCTTCGGGGATAGCACTCACCGCCAGCGCCACTGCCGCCTCAAAGACACTGGCCGCCCCCTGTCCCTGAGCCAATCCCACCAAAAAGGTAAGCCCGGCCAAGGTGAGGATGATCCTGAGCAGCATGAGGCTGAATTCCTCGAACTTGCGTGTTAGGGGAGTTTGCAGGGATCCCCCCTTTTCGACCAACTCCGAGATACGGCCTGTTTGAGTCTGGTTGCCAATGGCCACCACCACCCCTGCTCCTTGGCCGAAGGTAACAAAGCTGCCGGCATAGGCCATGTTCTGGCGGTCGGCTAGGGGTGTGTCTTCCGCCAGGGATCCCAGCCGTTTTTCCACCGGCACCGACTCTCCGGTCAGGGCCGATTCATCCACCTGCAAGTTGCGCACGCTCAGCAAGCGCAGGTCGGCGGGCACCTTATCTCCCGAGCTCAAGAGCACCACATCCCCCGGCACCAGCTCCCGCGAGGGCACCCGCAGTTTTTGCCCCTCCCGGATGACCGTGACCTCCGTCACCACCGACCGAGCCAGAGCGGCAATCGCTTCCTCCGCTTTGGACTCCTGGATGTAGCCGATGAGGGCGTTGATCACCACCACCGCCCAGATCACGATGGCATTGCGCCAGGATCCCAAAAACGCCTTGACCGCCCCGGCAACCATCAAGATGTAGAGCAAGGATTGGTTGAACTGCTGCAGAAACTTCACCCAGGCCGGGGTAGCCGCCTTGGCCTTTAGCTCGTTGGGGCCATATTGCTTCTGCCGCTGGATCACCTCAGCTTGAGACAGACCCCGTTCCAGAAGCGCCGCCAGAGGCAGATCCACTGCAACGATTTGGCGGGCAACTTCCTCTTCGGGCAGGGCGTGCCAGGGAGCTGCCGGCAATGAGTCAGGGGAGACGGATTTTGCCATCGCAGGTCTCTAGTTGAATCGCAACAGAACTTGAAGGCCAGCCGTGAACCCAGCGGCAAATCCTTCGTACAGTCCACAGCCTAGCGGATGCTGCTCATCCTCCGAGATGCCACTGCTGCCACCAGCGTCAACAAAGCCTAAGTCCCAGGCTAAGATTTGCCTCAAATTCTCGACAGCTTGAAAAAATGGCTATATTCTTATCGGGTGTTATGATTACGCTTGTTTCCCAGCTGCAGCTCCTGAAGGCTGGCAATCTGCAGAGTCTTCTACGGATTGCCAGTTCGGGGTTGTTGGCTGTCATTTAACAGGTTCTTCCGCATTAAACTAAACAGCTTCTTGAGCTCAAGTTCAGTTCTGTTTGAGGAAACTGCTGTGTCAACGACTACTAAGCCAATGGAACTCAAAACCCAATCCCCACCCGCCTCCACCCAAACGAACGGGCGCCCTGGCGTCGAGGGATCCACCTCCAGAACTTCGCAACCTGTCATTCACCATCAAATTGTTGTAGTGGGAGGAGGGGCTGCCGGCATCAGCGCAGCGGCCCAGTTGCTGGAGCGCAAGCGCAATCTTGATATCGCGATTGTCGAGCCCTCCGACAAGCACTACTACCAGCCCGGCTGGACATTGGTAGGGGGAGGTATTGCCCCCCTGGCCAAGTTTATCCGGGACGAAAGGACTGTGATCCCCAAGGGAGCCACCTGGATTCAAGCGCGAGTGGCAGAGCTGGATCCAGATCACAACCGCGTCATCACTGAGACCGGCCAGGTTATTCAGTACGACTACCTCATAATGGCCCCCGGGATCCAAATCGACTGGCACTTGATCGAGGGCTTGCCGGAGGCGCTGGGCAAAGGAGGAGTAACCAGCAACTACTCCAAGGACTACGCCCCCTACACTTGGGAGACCATCCGCAACTTCAAGGGGGGAACAGCCATCTTCACGTACCCGGCTACCCCAATCAAGTGCGGTGGCGCCCCCCAAAAAATCATGTACCTGGCCGACGATGTCTTCAAAAGCAAAAGTGGGGTTGGCGTCAACACCAAGGTTCTCTTTTGCACAGCCACTCCCACTCTCTTTGCCGTGCCGGAGTACAGCGCCGCCCTGGAGAAGGTGGTAGAGCGGCGAGGGATCCAGGTGAAATTCAAGCACAACCTCAAAGCCATCCGGCCTGAGACTCAGGAAGCCATCTTTGAAGTCACCACCGACAATGGCAAAGAAGAGGTGAGCCTGCACTACGACATGATCCACGTGGCTCCGCCCATGAGCGCTCCGGACTTTGTCAAGCGCAGCCCCCTGGCCGGGCCGGGAGGATGGGTGGATGTGGATAAGGCAACGCTGCAGCACACCCGCTACCCCAACGTGTTTTCCTTGGGAGATGCCTCTTCTCTGCCAACGTCCAAAACGGCGGCTGCCGCCCGCAAGCAAGCGCCGGTACTGGCCGAAAATCTCTTGGCTGCCATGCAGTCCAAGCCCCCGGTGGCCCAGTATGATGGCTACACCTGTTGTCCCCTGATCACAGGCTATAACTCCCTAATCATGGCGGAGTTTGCCTACGGGGGGAAACTGGCTCCCTCCTTCCCGCTGGACCCGACGCGGGAGCGCTACTCGATGTATCTGGCGAAGGTGCACGTCCTGCCCTGGCTCTACTGGAACCGCATGCTCAAGGGCAAAAAGTTTGAGGCAGACATCTTCAAGCCCATCAACAAGCTGGTGCACCGCTACTAGGGCTTTCTATCCCCTCACTCCCCAGCCCCTCTCCCTTTGGGAGGGGGGAGTTTTTTACAGGCAAGCTTTGAACTTTTTCAATACCGCCCGATCCAGCATCAGCAGCGCCGCACGTAGGCCACCTGAGTAGCCCCAAAAAAAGCCCACCGGCAGATGACCCTTAGGCGCTGCCAGACAGGTTGTGAGCTCCCCATACCCCAGCCAGCGGCCCTGCACCTGCCAGCCGACTCTTTCCCCCATGCAGTCTTCGCGGGGCAAGGCTAAGAAGGAGCCCGAACGGATCCCTCCTCTTCCCTCCGGGTCACACTCCTGCCAAAGTTGCTTCTGGACGGTAAAGCCAAAGCGCCCATGGCTGGCCCGCACCCACAGTTGGTCAATCAGCCGCAGCATGGGGCAGGGGAAGGCCTGAACATCCTTGGGATCAAAAAAGCCCACTTGCGAGCGCCCAGCAAGCTTCAGCATCAGGGCTGTCGTCCAGCGATCCGCCTCCCCCCACTGCCCCGCTCGCAGCCGATCCCACAGACCTTGCAAGGCAGGGGCTGCTTCCCCCACCCACTCTGGCCAAGAGAGAGTTCCGGGCAGGGATCCCCCCTTCCCTCTCTCCTCTGGACAGACCTCAGGAAAAATCAGGGATCCGGGCCCTGTCTCTCTTTTCACCGTCGGGGGGGTGGGCGGTGCCACCAGTTGCTCCAGCTCTTCTGCCGAGTGGCTGGCCAAAAGCTGTTCCAGCTCGTCTTGGGGTTGTGGAGGCTGGGCCAAGATCTGCTCCAGCTCCCTCAGCTCTTGGGTGCGGATGGCTGGCTCAAAAGCAACCGGCTTCCTCCCTTGTTGAGAGGCTTCTGCCGGTAACAGTGCCAGCCACTCGGCCATGGTTTGCGGGCGCTCTTCTGGGTGGAGAGCCATCCCTTTGAGAATGGCAGCCTCCACAACCTCGGGAATGCTGGGGTTAAGGCTGCGAGGGGTATCCAACTGGCGGCCTGTGGCCCGCACTGGCGCACACATAGGCACCATCCCCGTCAGCGCCGTGTAGAGGGTTGCTGCCAAGGCGTAGACATCGGTGAAGGCGCCGCGGCGGCGCAAGCTGTCGTATTGCTCTAGAGGAGCATAGCCATCGGTGCCGTAGGAGGTGTGGCGTTGGATCAGACCTTGGGTGTAGCCGCGGGCCAGGCCGAAGTCGATCAAAACTGCCTGCCCGGATCCCTCCCGCACCATGATGTTGGATGGCTTCACATCCCGATGCAGGATCCCCTGTTCGTGCAGGGCCATCAGGGCGGATCCCACCTCCTGCGTCAGGCGCAGGGCCTCTGGCAAGGGCAACGGCCCCTTTTGCCGCAAAAGCTGGTGCAGAGTCTGGCCGCGGATGTACTCCATGACAATGCACCAGCGATCCTGCTCCCAGATCACCTCTTCCACCTTCACCACATGGGGGTGGCGGCAGCGGGCCAGTTGCAGCGCCTCATTCATGAAGTTCTGCTGGAAGTGGGGATAGTCGGGATCCTCACGAAGGCTGTCGTTCAAAACTTTGATAACCACCTGGTCGGCACGGACGTTATCCCAGGCCCGGTAGGTAATGCCGAAGCCCCCCTCTCCTAAGATGGCCTCAATGCGGTAGCGCCCCCCCTGTAGTCTTTCGCCGACTGCCCAAGCCATACCTGACCCCCGCCTCTAGGGCCATTGTGTCACGGGGATCAAATTGACGGCACATAAAACTGCTTAGAAGTCTACGGGCAGCACTCCAGTTTTCACCTGGAAGGTGCGCGCCTGTCCATCGCGGATGACCCGCAGCGTCAGCGTATTGCCCACCCCAGCGGCTTCCACCAACTGCTGCACCTGCTCGGCATCGCGGATGGCCTGCCCATTGATTTCAGTGATCACATCCCCCTCCCGCAAGCCAATCTCCTCAGCCGGGGATCCCGAAATCACCTGCCCGATCAAAACCCCTTCTTCCACCGTCAGCGTGGTGGGACGAGCGGGGTCGCGGTTGAGGCGGGCCACAATGTCGGGGTTGAGGGTGATCATGCGAATGCCCAAGAAGGCGTGTTCTACCCGACCGTCACGGATCAGTTGCTCGGCAATGTCCATGGCGCGGTTGATGGGGATGGCAAAGCCCACACTCTGGGCCCGCTGGAAGATGGCCGTATTCACCCCAATCACGCGGCCTTCCGCATCCAGCAGTGGGCCACCCGAGTTGCCGGGGTTAATGGCCG
>NZ_JANSHQ010000010.1:0-2054 GCF_047461715.1 Synechococcus sp. R8-2
GCTGAAGCGGATATCGCTGAGGGGAGGTTGGATGCGGCTGTTGAGTTTCTTGAGAATGAGCTGACGTTGCAAGGTTAAATTTTGCGCCCAGGCCGGGGTAGAGGTGGCCACTTGCAGCACCTGTCGGCGCACGCTGAGGGGATAGGTTTGGGCGGCTACGGCCTCTCCGACGAGTTCGGGCCAAAGCTGCCGCAGGGTTTGCATTTGCTTCAGTTCAGCCCAACGGGGATGGCTGCCAAAGCTTCCCAGTACCTCATCTAACCGCTGCAACATGGTGTCGATAGGGTGTCAATGGCAGGCAATAGCTTAGGAAACACCATTTTGGTCTTCCGGCGATTGTGCTGCTTCTTTGAGGGCAGAGTGAATGGAGTCGGTATCGGGCAAAGAAGGGGATCCGCCATTTTGACTGAGGGGGGCAAATCCCTCTAGGCTGCGGATATGAATATCTTGTTGCGGGAAGGGGATGCGGATCCCACGTCGCCGAAACTCAGCCTCGATTAGGAAGTTTAGCTCGCTGATCAAGACAAACTGATCTTGAGGACGGTTGATCCACACCAGCAGCTCAAAGTTAAGTGCAGAAGGGCCAAAGGACTTGAGCCAGACTTGGGGGGCAGGGCTGCTCAACACCCGAGCATTTTCTTTGGCGGCGCTGAGCAGAGCTTCGGTAACCAGGGCCGTATCGGAGCCGTAGGCCACGCCCACAGGAATGTGAATGCGACAGCGGGGATCCCGGTAGCTCCAGTTCACCACCTTTGATTCGGTAAAGCGGGAGTTGGGCACGATCACAAAAATGCGATCCAGGGTGCGCAAGACGGTGGCCCGTGGGCCAATGCGCTCCACTGTGCCGAGCAGGTTGTCCACTTCCACCAGATCCCCGATTTGGATGGGGCGCTCCAGCAAAATGGCAATGTAGCTGATGTAGTTGTTGGAGAGGTTTTGCAAACCAAAGCCGATCCCCAAACCCACTGCCCCGGCAATGACCGCCAAGGAGCTCAAATTAAGACCGCTGAAGGGCAAGACCAGAAGGATGCCGAACAGGGTCAGGATGTACTTGAAGATGGCCGCCGAAGACTCTTGGGTGCCCAGATCCAGCCCCAGGCGTGCCAAAAAGCGCTGCTTGAAGCCAACACTGACGTAGTGGGCGCCGGTGAAAACCAAGATGGAGAGGACGAGGAAGACCAGCAAGCTGGCAATCGAAACGCTGGAGTTGGGCAGAGGCTGGGTGAGAACGCCCAGAGCCGTGGCGACCACACGACCCAGGCCCAGGTAAAAGGAGCGCTGAAACGGTCGTAGGGCAGGGATGAAGCTGATACCGCGATCCAGCGAGATGCCGGCGATGAGGATTGCCCCCACGCCCCGCAGCAGCATCCCACCCACATCAATCCAGGTGCCCCAGGTCTCTCCGGCCTTAAGCTCCAACCAGCGTTGCAAGCGGGTTAGGCTGCGGTCGAACAGCCGCCAGAGAAAGAACCCCACCACCAGGGTGGCGATCCCTGCCAAAAGGGTCAGAACCAGCACGCGCGGATCCTGGGCCCGCTGCAGAGCCAGCAGATCTTCGCGGTAATCGGCAATCGCTTGCTCCAACCGCCGCGCCCAACTGTTAGCCACCAGACGCACGTCATTCAGGCTCACCTGACCCGGTGCCACCCTGCGCTCTGCGGCTGCATCGGCATAGGTGACGGTGAACAAATACCGTTGTGTGCGCTCAAAGCGGCCTCTTTCCCCCAGGCGTAAGATGTATTGCCCATTGGCATCCTGGGCTACCCGTACCTCTGGCTGTGGTAACTGCCCTTCTTCGAGAAAGCGCTCGATGATCGCCCGAACGTTGTCGGCCCGCACATCGCTGGGGTAGTCTGCCGTCTGCAGGCGGAACACCGGTATGTTCCCGACCAGCACCTCTGTGCCCTCTTGGCCGGTCAAAGGGATCCCGACTGGGCTGGGAGCCGGAGCAGGGGATCCCTCAGGAGTTGGCGCTTCAGCCGGTGTGGGTCGGGGATCGGCCAGGAAAAAGTTGGGATCCCGAAATTCAAGGGCTTGAGCCAAGGGGATCCCTG
>NZ_JANSHQ010000011.1:0-10375 GCF_047461715.1 Synechococcus sp. R8-2
CCGTCCTGGAAGGGCGGGGCTTCAGGCCTAGCTTCTTGGTAAAGTTTGGAACTGCCCGCATTCGGGATTGCCTTAAACTTCTCTTAAATCCTGTTTCACAGGTAACTGCTAGCATGAGGCCAACTTCACTCCCACCCCCGGAAAGGAAGGCCTTTATGAACTGGCTGATGCTGCTTGGTCTGCTTTGTCTTCCTGCCTCTCTGTTTTCGTTTGTTGAGTATTTGCGCTCCCAAAGGCTGGTTCAACAGCTCTCTGCAACTCGGTTGCTCAAGATAGCCGAGCTTCGCCATCTCGGTCAGACCAACCCCCAGGCAAAAGGAGCAAACTTGGCTCAAGTTTACGGCAGGGTTGTGTGCGATCGGCCTTTGGTATCGGAACTTTCGCGACAGCCTTGCGTCTACTACAAGTCTGAGATCTCTTGGGAGTATGACGAGATCGAATGCTATCGAAGGTATTTGAATAGCCAAGGCGATGTAGCGTATAGCGAACGGATCAGCGAAGGCGAATATCAGAACGCTCTACGCTTGGGATCCCGAGCAAAATCCTATCCGGGGGAGATGGTCGGGAAAAAGCCCGGCTTGGGCTACTCTGACTCCGGTTCTTTTCAGAAAAGGGTTGATCCCGACTACTCTAATTCTTTTCCACAAAAGCCCAACCCTGGCTACCCCGGTTCCGGTTCTTTCCAGAAAAAGCCTGGTTACCCCGACTACCCCCAGCAGCTTGGCTCTCCAGGCTATCCTCAAAAATCGCCGTTTTCCGAAGTAAGCTCTCCCCAAAAACACTACGCCAACGTGTATTACGATCCGAGCACAGGTCGGGAATATCTCCTTGAAAGAGAGACGAGAACGAGAGACGAAACCCTTCACTCGGTGGTTCGCCAGATCCCTTTTTTCATCGAAGACGAAACTGGAAGGGTGAGGGTGGATCCCACAGGTGCGGAGATAGAGGCTATGTCGGTTGTGGATGAGCATGTTTTTCCAGGAAAAGGGCCCAGCCGGTTCAACTTCAATCTCAAGCGCTACCTTTCCGGAGTGAGAACAGAAAATCGCTCCACCCGAGCTTTTATCTATAAGGAATGGGTGATTCCGGTGGATGCGATGGCGTTTACCATGGGGCAGGTGCGTTTTGAGGCAGGGGATCCCGTGATCCGAAAACCCCTTTCTGGGGAAAGGTTTATGATTGCCCCCAAATCCCCTGAAGCCCTCTTGGAAGAGCAGCGCTCCAATGCCAGCAGCTACCTGGTGGGATCCGTCGTCCTGCTGGGTATCGGCATTTTCACCGTGCTCCACCTGCTGCAATCCCTGCAGCCTTATCGCTAGTTCCTGCCCAGGCAGAGGGAAGCCTACTGCCACTCACAACGACAAACCCAGCTTGAGCCCAAGCAGGGCATGGGCAAACAGTACACATAGAATGAGGCTGCCCACATAGGCATGGGTGGTGCGCAAAGCAGCGCGGTTGCCCCCAAAGCCGCTGAGGGACAAAGCTCCATTCACCGCCAACAACAGCAACACCAGGGATCCCGTCCAAAAATGGGGGCTGCTCAACAGGGGCTTCCCTTGCATCACCAGAGAAAGAAGGCCGCCAGTGTAGCCCAAGGCAATGAAGGTGGCCATCCAGGGGGCCAATTTGCGGTGGTCAAGCAGAGGCTTCTGGGCCGCTTCCGGCAGGGATCCCTCTGGCGCTGTGGAGGCGGCTGCCAGACGCAAGGCCCGTCCTCGCCACCCAGTCAGGCCGACAAAGCTGCCCATCACCACCACCACGATCCCCATCATCAAGGGGTGACCCCATTGCACAATGGGTTGGGGCAAGTTAAGGCCGGCAAAAAACTGGGCTACGGGCTGCAAGGTGGCGGCTAACCCATCCGAAGCTGCCGACAGATCCGGCAAGGCCAAGCTCAACACGTTCATGGCGCTCCCTCTACCTCCGCAATAAATCTACAGCTGCTTAACAAATCTACAACACCCCAATTCTAGAATGGGAGGACATCAGTGATCTCCCTCAATTCGTTGAAGGGAGGACGTCAGCTGACCCATGCCAGCGGGAAGCTTCTGGTGGGCACCTGGCAGCGGTAGAATGTCTGACGATGAAGCTGTGGTTGTGGGCGGCTCTCCCGCCACTGAGTGCTGAGCAAAACGGAGTTGTTGAGATGGCCAAGTTGTTGTTGGGGGATCAAGCCTTTGAGGTCGAGCTGCTGACGGATGTGCCCACCAATTGGCCGGGAATTAAAGTCATGTCTAAGGGGGCCAAGCTGGACATTCCAGCGGGAACTGTGGTGAAGGTGGAGGCCGAGGATGACCACATAGCCGGCTCCTATAAGGTGGTCTATCGTTTGGCGCCTGCCTATCCCCGCAGCTGGCGGCTACTCCTGGAGCGGGAGAGCGTCGCCACGGCGCCTCAGGTGGCATCGGCCCCAGAACCAGAGGTCGCTCAGGCCAGCAGCTCAGAAGGAGGGCTGCCGAATAGCGATAAAATCTTCGCCATCAAGGTATCCGGCCTCGTGGGAGGAGGTGTGCGCAGAAGTGTTGTCGAGTACAAAGTGCCCTTCAGCCGCCTTTCCCAAGAAGTGAAACGGATCACCCAAATGGGAGGCAAGATCGTCAGCATTGCCGAGTCCAATCTGCTAAGCACCCTTGAGTAGCGGGCGGCTTCCTGGGAGGTTCTGGGTTCTTTCAGGCCACCCGTCCAGGCCGTTCTGGTTCAAACAATTTCAACGAGGGATCCCTGTAGAAAGCATGCGGCGATTTCTCCCCTATCCCCAACTTGAGGATGGGGTGGTAGGCTGGCGTTGGTTTTGCCGTTGCCTGGAAGGCTGCCTTTTCCTGCTGTCCTGGGGGTGGGCTTTGGGTAGGAAAAGGCGTTCCGGCGAGGGCTGAGCTTTTGCAATTGGGAGTGGGGAGTGAGGCCATGACATCTCGACGACAGCCGACGCGCTTGGGAGGGTCGATGCCCCAAGGCCATGCAGGCTCTGGGTCAACAAAGGGATCCCAGCCGTACCCCTCGCCCACTCCACGACAAAGCTTTTCCTCTTCCTCTCGACGTCCGCTGGCCAAGTCTCGACCGAGGTTACTCCCCTTCTTAAGCTTGCTGGTGATCCTGCTGGGATTTGGGGCTGGGGCCCTGGTGGCCTGGGCAACTGCTCATCCCGACTGGGTCAGCCGCCTGCCGGGGCTCTCGCCACCTCTAGCGGAGATCCCTGCCCCCCGCGCCCACGCTAAAGCGGCTCAACAGCGCTTGCCCATCTCCTTAGAGACCCAACTGGAGCGGGATCCCTTTGCTTTGGATCCCTTGGCCAGCCTTTCTTATGTGCCCGCCATCATGTATCACGATGTGGTGACTGGCCGCAAGCAGGTCTGGTTCGACACTACGGCGGCGGAGCTGCGGCAACACTTTGAGGCCATTAAGCAGGCGGGGTTGACCCCCATCCACATCGACCAACTGTACAAACACCTGCGGGACGGGGATCCCTTGCCCGAAAAAGCCATTTTGCTCACTTTTGACGACGCCTACCTGGGCCTGTACGAGAACGCCTACCCCCTTTTGAAGGAGTACAACTACCCCGCCACCTACTTTGTGCAAACCGGCTTTGTCGGCGTGCCCACCAGCAAGGATCACTTCACCTGGGATCAGATGCGGGAGATGGATGCCAGCGGGCTGATTGACTTTGCCGCCCATACCGTCAACCATCCTCCTGATCTGCGGGTGCTAGACGATGCCCGTCTGCGGCGGGAAGTGTTCGACTGCAAGACCAAGCTGGAGCAGGAGCTGGGCCACCCCATCCACTACTTTGCCTATCCCGAAGGCAACCGGGACGAGCGGGTGAAGCAATACCTGGCCGATGCCGGTTACCGGATGTCTTTTACGATGGATCCCGGTTTTACAGGACAATCGCCCAACTTGCTGGAGGTGCGACGCTTTAACCAGTTTCGCATCACCGAGGCCATCATTGGCGCCCGCACCTTCACCCTCAACCGCAGCCCCGACTACCGGCTGGATGTGACCCAACCGTTGGCCTTGACCGACGAAGTGATCGACCAGGTGCGTGTTCTCACCCTTCGCGGCGGGCGGGCGGCTACAGTGCACGCAGAACGGCGCTACGAAGTCAGGACGTTGGTCCAGCGCTACCAGGCCGATGCTGGCATTAACGGCAGCTTCTTCTCCATCCCTTGGATCAACTCTGCCAGCAATGTCATGGTGGGGCCGGTGATGGCTGCCAACCACAAGACCTTCATCCCCGGTCGCCCCGAAGACGACAAGGTGGTGCGCGGTCGCCCCTTGGTGCTGCTGGGCAGGGATCGCCTCCGCTTTGTGCCCTTTGATCCCGACACCATGACCCACTTGGAGAACATCCGCCAGTTGATGCCGGATGTCACGGATCTGTTTGTGGCCGGTCTATGGCTGGTTAAGGATGGCCATGCCCTCTCTCCGGCGGAGATCAACTCGTTCCGCCTTGCCAGCGCTGCTGAGTTTCGCCCCAGAGCTTTCTTTGGGGTAGATGACCAGGAGCGGGTGGTGATCGGAGTTACCAAAACCCACGTCAACGCCGCCATCCTGGCCCGTATTTTGCCCAAAACCGGGATCCGGGAAGCCGTGCTGCTGGACTCTGGCTTTAGCACCTCCCTGGTCTACAAAGGGGAGATCCTCGCCACCGGCCATGCCGGTCCCAACCAGCCCAGCCGTCCTGTGCCCCATGCCATCTTGCTCTACGACCTGACTCGCCTTTGGCGGGAGGATCCCCATCCCGAGGCCAAGGCTGGCTCTGAGGGAGATCAGCTGGAAGGGCTAGTGCAACTTTTGCCCGGCAGCGAGCAAGAGGCGGCCAAAGCCCAACTCAAGAGCATTCTGGCCGGCCAACGCACTTTGAGGCGGGGGGATCGGGGGGCGGCGGTGGTGGCGGTGCAACTGGGGTTGAGCCACCTGGCCACTCAGCAGGGACGGCTGGATCTACTCCCTTCGGGCCCTGATGGGGTGTATGGTCAAGAGCTGGCCCAGGCAATGGCGGAATTGGTGCTGGCTGCACCTGAGCGCAGTGAGATGGGATCCCCCCTTCCAGCCACCCCTACCCCCCTGGTGGCCGGAACGGCGACAGCCCGCCAAGGGGTGGACATCATCGATGCTCAACTGCTGCGGCGTCTGCTGGAGCGCGTTAACTTGGCCTCTCCCTCGGTACTGGTGGATACGCGCTTAGAACGGCCTGCCCTGTCCCTGGAGCGCAAGCCGGAGCGTAAGCTGCTGCCCAGCGCTTCTGTCCAACCCCACACCGGTGCTCCCAGCCCGACCTCCGGGTTAAGTCGGTAATCTGCGATACAGCCATTCCGCAACAGAGGGTCTATCCTGGCCGAAGAAGTCCGGCTTACCTCTAGCACTGGGGGCTAAGTTTGCTGTTTACCCTGCCGGTGGTGCTTAGGAGAGGTGTGCTGAGGGAGGTCATGACATCTGCTGCTGAAGGGGGGGCCGAGAACCCTGGGGCGACCTGGGTAATGGAGAAGCGGATTCTCGGCAACCCGGCTGATCCCCTGCGGTCGGCTGCCCAGCTCGAGCCGGGCATGTGGGTACGGCTGTTGTATCCTCCTTCTGTTAAGGGGAGGCTGGGGATCGTCCTCACCCGTGAAAACCGCGACCGCTGGCTGGTGACTCTGGCCGGTGAGGGAGAAGAGGTGGTCCTGTCCCTGGCGGCACGGGAACTGGTACCCCTTGGCTGAGGTTGTCAAGGATATCTTGGCGAGGGCTGGTTCTGTTATCCTGCTCTCAATGCGGTTTTTCAGGTCGCTGCTCTATGGTTGCTGCTCTGGCCTTCAACCCTTCCTCGGATCCCCCTCGATCGCTTCTGCCCGAGGAGATCACCTGGCTGGGCAGCCTCACCTACAATGAACAGGGCCTGATCCCGGCCATCGTGCAGGACTACCTGGACGGAACAGTGCTGATGATGGCCTGGATGAACCGGGAGTCGCTGCAGAAAACTTTGGAAACGGGCCGCACCTGGTTTTGGAGCCGCTCGCGGCAGGCGTTGTGGCCCAAGGGGGAAACTTCTGGCCATGTGCAGTGGGTCAAACAAATCCGCTACGACTGCGACGGCGACGCCCTGGTCATCCTGGTGGAGCAGGTGGGGGATGCAGCGTGCCACACAGGAGCGCGGAGCTGTTTCTTTCGCCCTTTGCAAGGGGATCCCCTTCCAGCAGCCGATACCCTGTCGCAGGTGTTTGCCGTGGTCAAGGCCCGCCAGGCGGATCCCCGTCCCGATTCCTACACCAGCAGCTTGCTAGCCAAGGGGGAAAATGCCATTTTGAAGAAACTTGGCGAGGAGACGGCTGAGGTGGTGATGGCGGCTAAGGATCAAGACCGCGTGGCTTTGGCCCGTGAGATGGCCGACCTCTGGTACCACTGCCTCGTGGCCCTTGCTCACTATCAGGTAGATGTTAGGGATGTCTATCGCCAGCTCCAAGCCCGCCGTTCCGCCAAGTGAAAGGGCCATGTCCCCCGAAGGCGGTGCTCCCGCAGATCCCTCTCCGTCCTCTTGGGATCCCTCCCTGGACAAAGCCCACCTGGATTTACAAGCCGCGCGCTGTGGCCAAGTGGATCTGGAAACCGATCGGGAGACCTTGGCCCGTTACCTGAGAGGCCATGCCCAGTGGATCCAGCGGTGCTTCAGGCCATTGCAGGTGGAAGCTTTGTCTGCCGAGACTTACAGGTTGCAGTTTTTCCGCATGGGCGGGCTGGGGTTTGAGCTGGAGCCCAGTTTTGGGGTCAAGATCTGGCCGGATAAAGATTACCGGTTTTGTCTGACCTCGATTGAGTTGCCCGGCGATGAAGGAATGCCTTACCGGGTCAGCTGCCAAGCCGATTTCCAGCTGGAGGAGCTGCAGGGATCCCTGAAAGACCTGCCCACAACTCGTGTTCACTGGTCTCTTCATCTGGAGATTGGGCTGGCTTTGCCCAGGTTTTTGCAGGTTTTGCCCCGCAAGTTGGTTTATCGGGTGGCCCGTCAAGTGGTGCAGCAGGTAACCCGCGGCCTCAGCGATCGCTTTACCGACAATGTCTGCCGGGATTTCTACCGCTCCATTGGCCGTACAGATTGCCCCTATCGCCTAGTTGTTGTGGAAGAGAAAGCATGATACCCTGCAAGCGGGATCAGTTGCCGGTCGGCTTTTGAGCCTTGCTCTGGCAACCGGTGATGGAGTTCACCGCAACCGCCTCGCACCGATTCAGAATTCTTCTGGGATTGTTCTGACATCCAAGGCTGAGGCTGATGACTCCTACACTTCTGGGGGTATCCAGGGGGTAGGAGTTTTTGGCTTTGCGTCCGCACTCCCCAGAGGCTCTCCCCCCTGAGTTGCCCTTCAACACGGCAAGGAGAGAGGATCTGTTGATGCTGGGCAGTTGGCTGTGGATCTTGGTGATGGGCTTTTTTGTCGGCCAGATCGTGGGTCGGCTGGGGATGCCCCCCCTGCTGGGGATGATCCTCGTAGGGATCCTGCTGGGAGAGGTCTTGTCTCCCGAGGTGCTGGCAGCGGCAGGGGATCTGCGGCTGGTGGCGGTGATGATCATTTTGATGAAGGCGGGCCTGGGGCTGGATCGGGAGAAGCTGGCCCAGCAGGGATCCGTGGCGTTGCGGCTGGGTTTTTTGCCGGCCGCCTGTGAGGCGGTGGCAGTGGCCCTGTTGAGCACTGGGATCCTGGGGTTAGACTGGCCTACCGGTTTGCTGTTGGGCTGCGTGATTGGGGCGGAGTCGCCAGCCGTGATCGTGCCGGGGATGTTGCGCCTCAAAAGCCTGGGCTGGGGGGTGGCCAAGGGGATCCCGGATGCCATTTTGACCGGCAGCGCCCTTTCCGACGTACTGCTGTTGTTGGGGTTTAGCCTGCTGCTCAGCTTTTTGGGCCAAGGATCCGCCGCGAGCGTTCGCTTGGGAAGCCTGGAGCTGTCGCCGCTGCAGTGGCTGCCGTTCCAGGTGGTGATGGAGATCCTGCTGGGCGTGGCTGTAGGCTACCTGGGGGCGCGGGTTCTGGTGTCGCTGCTAACCCAACAAAACTGGACCCGCAACAGCGTCCAGGAAGCGCTGCTGGCTGCCTGTATGGCCCTGGGGCTGGTGCTGGCACCGCAGGTGTGGCCCTATTTTTCCGGCTATTTGGCGGTGATGGCCCTGGGGTTCTTTCTAATTGAGCTGGATGCCCCCTTGGCGCGGCGGCTGCGAGGTGGGTTCGATGCCCTCTGGACGGTGGCGGAGATCGTGTTGTTTGTGCTGTTGGGAGCGTCGCTGGATCTGGGGGTGCTGGGATCCGTGTTTTGGCCGGGCTTGCTGCTCTTGACCTTGAGTCTGCTGCTGGGGCGGGGCTTAGGTTGGTGGCTTTCCACTCTGGGAAGCAATTGGAACGGGCGGGAGCGGCTGTTTTTGCTACCGGGCAACATGGCCAAGGCGACGGTGCAGGCGGCTATTGGTGGGATCCCTTTGGCCCAAGGGATCCCCGGTGGGGAGATCATTTTGGCTTTGGCGGCTCTGTCGATTTTGGTCACGGCCCCCCTGGGTGCTTGGCTGACCCAGGTGTGTGCTCCCCGGCTTTTGGAAAAAGGAGAGGTGGATCCCACCAAGGTAGGCAGCCAGGGCAAGGTGAGCTTTTTGGCAGCCGTGGACACCTCCCCTTTGGCCGAAGCCGTGCTGCGCAAGGTGGCCGATTTGGCGCGGCGGGTGGATGGGGAAGTGATTGTGTTGCATGTTACCGATAAGCCGCAGGGGAAAGGGGTAGAACTGTTGCGGCAACTCACCCAGCGTCTTTTGGCGGATATTCGCCACCAGTTTTGCTTGGCCTCGGGGCCCTTGGCAGAGACCATCGTAACCCTAGCTCAGGAGCGGCAGGTAACCGACATCGTCATGGGCAAGCGGGGCCACCGCGGCTGGGAGCAGGTTTTGGTGGGATCCACTTCCCAAGCGGTGTTGGAAACCAGCCCGATTCCGGTAATTTTGGTAGAGGAAGAGGACTTCAAGAGAAGCAGGATCCCTATCTCTGAGGGCAGAAAAAGCTAAGGATCCCACCTTTTCCGTAGGAAGTTCTGGGAACACAGTTCAAGGAGAATAGATGCGCTTGCAATCGGTGTGGGCTTACCTAAACCATGGCTTGGTCTCTCCCAGTTTGAGAGTTCCGTTTGCGGTTGCGTTGGGGGCTATTGGCGGATCCCTGAGTCGCTACTATCTATCCCTCTGGTTTGCGGAGCGATTTGGCCCTAGCTTTCCCTACGGAACCCTGTTCATCAACTTATCGGGTTGTGTGGTCATGGGTTGGTTCATGACCGTGGCTATGGAACGCCCTGAGATCTCACCGGAAATTCGCCTGCTGTTCGGGGTGGGATTCCTGGGTTCCTACACCACCTTTTCTACCTATGAACTGGATACCTTTAGCCTCTGGCAGCAACATCGCTTTGCTACTGGGCTTGTCTATTGGCTCGGTTCTTGCCTATTTGGAGCCTTGGCTATGGAGCTTGGGATCCTGTTGGCACGATTGTGGCGATAACGTTTAACGTAACCCCTATCAATCAGCAATCTATCCATCCAAAAGCCAGGTGCAGCAACTGGTCATTTTGGGCAATAACTTTTTTCTTAAAAGCACCGGGATCCCCACTAGTCAACCCCCTGGAATTTCTTATCTTAAGGAGCACTCTTCACCAAAGCAATATACAGTTTTTCCAGCGTTACTCACTACAGCCAATGCCAGCCAATCTCTTGCCTGACAAGGATCCCACTTCACTGTAGACCTTATGTGAAGCGGAAAAATCTGTAACCATGACAATCGCAACAGCCCAAAGACAAAAGGGATACAAGTATGCTAGATGATGAACCAGAAGTTTATAAATTGGATATTTACATCGGCGAGTCAGACCGTTGGCAAGGGAAGCCTCTCTACCTGGCTCTGCTGGAGCTAGGTCGTCAGCGTGGGCTAGCTGGTGGTACTGTGGTGCGAGCTATTGCTGGCTTTGGTCGAAACAGTCATATTCGCAGCAGTAACCTTCTAGAGCTTTCCACAGATCTGCCCATTTTGGTAACTTTCATCGACACGCCGGAAAAAATCAAAGCCTTTCTACCGGAAGTAAAAACTCTGATGCATGACGGTCTAGTTACTTGCCATAGGGTACAAGTATTCCATCATGTTCCTCATCAACAACAATAGTCCAGATCTGAAAATAGATTCCCCATTGCCAAGGAGCTGGTTATGCCCGATTCCCCTTCTGCCCTGCGCTTTATTGTTTTGCTGGGGATCGTCAGCCTCTGCGCCGATGCCACCTACGAAGGAGCCCGCAGCATTTCTGGAGCTTTTTTGGGATCCCTAGGAGCCAGCGGCACGGTGGTGGGCCTGGTGGCCGGCGGGGGGGAGCTATTGGCCTATGGCTTGCG
>NZ_JANSHQ010000012.1:0-5091 GCF_047461715.1 Synechococcus sp. R8-2
ATATCCACCACCGCGTGCATCCGGTTGTGGAACTCCATCGCCGAGAGCACTCCCAGATAAATGCGGCGGGCCTCTTCCTGCCCCGAGATCAACTCCACCCGCAGGCCCAGCTCCCGTTCAATCCGCTTCAAAAACTCCAGCCCATTGGGGGCCTCGCGCACAGCACTGGTAGCCACGGCAACAATATCCTGCACCTGAAAGCTCTCAGCAATGCGGCAAAACCGCTCCAGAGCCGTCCGGGCCCGCTCCATGGCTGCAGGCGTGAGGGCGCCCGTCTGGTTGCAAAACTCCCCCAGCCGCACGGTGGCTTTTTCGCGGGAGATGATGGTGAAGCTAGGGATACGGGGATTGATGCGCACCACCACCATGTGGAGAGAGTTGCTGCCCACATCGATGGCGGCCAGAACGGGGGCAGCCCAAGATTCAGGACGAGAAGCCGGGCCGGTTTCGGAAACTGGGGGAGCAGAGGCGACAGGGCATTCCGTGAAGTCGGTGCGCGAAGAGATCATGGCTCGGGTAAGGGGGTCAACCCCTTTAGGATACTGTGTACTTTCCCCCCTTGTTCCGGGCCGAGTCGTGAGGTGAGGTTCGCGGTTGACTCGGCAAACAGGGGAATTGATTAGCTGGGGATCCCTGCCGTTCTCGCCCCAGCCTAAGATAGGGACACGGATATCCATTTCTTCACTGTTCTTTCTTTGTTGTCGAAGCAGGTTCCGATGTCTCAGCCAGCCGAATCACCTCAGAAGGCCAACAGCACCCTCAAACTGCTGCGCACTCACGAGTCTCCCAAACTGGAGCGCATCCGCCACACCACTTCCCATGTCCTGGCTATGGCGGTGCAAAAGCTGTTTCCCAAGGCCCAGGTGACCATCGGCCCCACAACCGACTACGGCTTCTACTACGATTTTGACCATCCCGAGCCCTTCACGCCGGAAGATCTGGATCGCATCAAAAAAGAGATGCAGGCAATCATCAAAAAGGGCCTGCCGGTGATCCGCGAGGAGGTGAGCCGTGAAGAGGCCAGGCGCCGCATCGAAGCCCTCGGCGAACCCTATAAGCTGGAGATCTTAGACAGCATTCCCGAAGGGGAGGTCATCAGCATTTACCACTTGGGGAATGAATGGTGGGATCTCTGTGCCGGTCCCCACGTGGAAAACACCCAAGAGCTCAACCCCAAAGCTTTCGATCTGCTCAGTGTGGCCGGCGCCTATTGGCGGGGGGACGAGACCAAGCCGCAGCTCCAACGCATCTACGGTACCGCCTGGGAAACTCCAGAGGAGCTGAAGGAATACAAGCGGCGGCTGGAGGAGGCCAAACGGCGGGATCACCGCAAGCTGGGCAAAGAACTGGGTCTCTTCCTGTTTTCCGATGAAGTGGGTCCGGGCTTGCCCCTTTGGACTCCGAAAGGAACTACCCTACGCTGGGTGCTGGAGGATTTTCTCAAGCAGGAGCAGCTCAAGCGGGGCTACCTGCCGGTGGTTACCCCTCATATTGCCCGTGTGGACTTGTTCAAGATCTCCGGCCACTGGCAAAAGTACCGGGAAGATATGTTCCCCATGATGGCGGAGAATGAGCAGGATCGCGCAGCCGAACAGGGCTTTGTCATGAAGCCGATGAACTGTCCTTTTCACATCCAAATCTACAAATCCGAGCTGCGATCCTACCGCGATTTGCCCCTACGATATGCCGAATTCGGCACCGTCTATCGCTATGAGCAATCGGGGGAATTGGGAGGTCTGACGCGAGTGCGTGGCTTCACGGTGGACGATGCCCATTTGTTTGTTCGCCCCGATCAATTGGAGGAGGAGTTTCTCAAGGTTGTCGATCTCATTTTGGTGGTTTTCGATAAGCTCAAGCTCAAGGATTTTCGCGCCCGCCTCAGCTTCCGCGATCCCAAGTCGGACAAATATCTGGGATCCCCTGAGGACTGGGACAGGGCCGAGAATGCCATCCGTCGCGCTGTAGAGAAGCTCTCGATGCCCCATTTTGAAGGGATCGGCGAAGCAGCCTTCTATGGGCCAAAGCTGGATTTTATTTTCCGCGACGCCCTGGATCGGGAGTGGCAACTGGGCACGGTGCAGGTGGATTACCAAAACCCACAGCGCTTTGATCTGCAATACGTAGCTGAGGACGGATCCCGGCAACGCCCGGTGATGATCCACCGCGCTCCCTTTGGCTCGCTGGAGCGGCTGATTGGGATCCTCATCGAAGAATACGCTGGGGATTTTCCCTTCTGGCTGGCCCCGGAACAGGTGCGCATTTTGCCCGTTTCCGATCAGTATTTGGGCTATGCCACCCAGGTGCGGGATCAGCTGCGAGAGCAGGGGATCCGCGTCCACATCGATGCCGACAGCGATCGTTTGCCGAAGAAAATCCGCAATGCCGAGAAGGCCCGGATCCCCTTCATGCTGATCGTGGGGGAACAGGAACAAGCGGCAGGAACAGTGAGCGTGCGCCAGCGCCATGGACAGGAGCTGGGATCCCTGACAGTGGCTGAGTTCCTGGCTAAGGCGCAAGCGCTTGAGTAGAACCTGCCTGGGAATGGCTTCTTGGGGCTGCTGCAGCCGCCCGTTCCTGGGCCAGGGCCGCCCGCCGTTGTTCTAGATCATGGGGAGAGATGCGCCCATAGGTCACGCTCATCTCGGCCAGCCGCTGGATCATGTCCTGCCGCAGCATGTCCTCGCGGTAGCGCCAGGCCCAGTTGTTCTCGGTGGTGCCGGGGAAGTTCATGCGCGCCTCTGCCCCCAAGCCCATCACATCTTGCAGGGGAATGATGGCCAGATCGGCTACGGAAGCAAGGGCTAGGCGAATGAGATCCCAATGGATGCCCTCGGATCCCTGGCAGCCCAAATAGCGCAGCAGGTTTTGTTTTTCCCACTCCGAGCGATCCGGGTCATTAAACCAACCCACCACCGTGTTGTTGTCGTGGGTGCCGGTGTAAACGACAAAGTTGCGCTCATAGGCATGGGGCAAATAGGGGTTATCGGGCCCAGAGCCGAAGGCAAAGAGCAACACCTTCATGCCGGGCAAGCCAAATTGATCCCGCAGTTGCAACACCTCCGGCGTAATGTCTCCCAGATCTTCGGCAATCACCGGGATTTCCCCCAACTTGTCGGCCAGGGTCTGAAAGAAATCTGCCCCCGGCCCTTTTTGCCACTCCCCTTCCACAGCCGTTTCTGCATCGCCTGGAATGGCCCAGTAGCTCTCGAAGCCGCGAAAGTGGTCGATGCGCACACAGTCCACCTGCTTGAGGATGGCCTGGATGCGCCGGATCCACCAGTCGTAGCCGCGAGCCTTGAGCACCTCCCAGTTGTAGAGGGGGTTACCCCAGCGTTGCCCGGTGGGGCTGAAATAGTCCGGCGGCACACCGGCTACCTGCAAGGGCTGTCCCCGTTCATCCAGGTGAAACAGCTCCCGGTTGGCCCACACGTCGGCACTGTTGGGGGCAACGTAGATGGGCACATCCCCAATGAGCCGCACTTGATGCCGATGAGCATACTCCCTTAGGGATCCCCACTGCTGGGCGAACAGATACTGCCAAAACATCTGCTCGGTAATGGCATCGGCATAGCGGTCGCGAGCCTCTTGCAGGGCCGGCGGATCCCGTCGCACCAAGGCCGGATCCCATTGGTTCCACTCTTGCTCGCCGTACACATCCTTGAGGGCCATGAACAGGGCATAGTCCGGCAGCCAGTCGGCCTCGGCAGCGCAATAGGCTTGGAAAGCTTCCCAATCGGGGCCGGAAGCTTTTTCTTTGAAGGTAGCCCAGGCGCGGTGCAGCAGGCCCAGCTTGAAGGGGATCACGGTTTCGTAGTCCACCCGCTCGGCGGATCCGGCTTGGATCGTTGGCCATTGGGGCAGGTCCTGCCAACTGTCGGGCTCTAGCCAACCGGCCCCCACCAATAGCTCCGGGCTGATGAGCAGCGGGTTGCCGGCAATGGAGGAAAAGCTCATGTAGGGGGAGTTGCCCCAGCCGGTCGGCCCAAGAGGAAGAACCTGCCAGAGGCGTTGGCCGCTCTCCACCAGAAAGTCCACAAAGCGATAAGCCGATGGCCCCAGATCGCCGATACCAAATGGCCCCGGTAGCGAGGTGGGGTGCAGGAGGATCCCACTGAGTCTGCCCATGCGCATGGCCAAGCCCTTTTGCTGAAGGTGGCTTCACCGCCTATGCTGTCACTTCCAGAGCCACGATGAACAGCTCCAGACAAGACAAAATCGGCACAAAGCCAAAAGACCCCCTTTTCCGCCCTGGCCAGGGATCCGGAACTGGGATCCTGTCAGGCCATCTCAGGCGCAGGGCAGGCTTGGGCATACCAGTCATAGAGGCCATCCCCGGTGGTGAGCCAAGTGTGAGGGCGAGATTGGATGTGCTGCAAGGCTTTTTTCAGGGATCCCATCCGCAGAGGCTGCCCGACAATGAAAGGATGTAGGCCGATGGCCATGACGCGGGGGGAGCGTTCCCCATCTTGCCACAGTTGATCAAACTGGTCGATGAGGGCTTGGGCAAAGGCTTCTGCCGGCAGGCGGGCGCTCAGACAAAGGCTGATGTCGTTGGCCTCTAGAGTGTAGGGGATCCCCAAGAGAGGGCCGGCGGCAGTCTGCAGCCAGTAGGGTTGGTCGTCGTTTACCCAGTCGGTGGTGTAGCGGATCCCGGCAGCCTTGAGCAGGTCAAAGGTGTTCTCGCTAACGGAAAACCCCGGCGTCAGCCAGCCCCAAGGGCGGGATCCCGACACCTTCTCCAAAAGGGACAAACTGCGCTCAATGAGCTCCTGTTCGACGTCACGGGCCAGGCCGCTGTGGCCGGTGGAGTTGTTCCAGCCGTGGGCCAGCACCGACCAGCCGTATTGGCGGATCCCTTCGATGATGGGGGGGTAAAGATCCACCATTTCCGCATTCAAGGCCGCCGTCACCGGGATCCCCAGCTCGGCAAACAGCTCAAACAAGCGCCAAATGCCCACCCGATTGCCGTAGTCCCGCCAGCCATAGTTGGCGATCTCAGGGGAGCTGGTGAGATGGGGTTGAATGGCCGTGCCCAGCTTGCCAAAGGTGAAGTGCTCGATGTTCATCACCACGTACACAGCCACCCGCGCC
>NZ_JANSHQ010000013.1:0-4444 GCF_047461715.1 Synechococcus sp. R8-2
CTCACCCCCAGCCCCTTTCCCAAAGGGGAGAGGGGAGTCTGCTGCTCCTAGAAGCCTGACCTTATGCACAAATTGCAATCAGAAGGTGACAAAATAGCATAACTTGTTACAAAGTGTAACGGCCAATACCAAAGTTAACGGTTCGTCATCGCTAGGGTAGCCAGTGTTCACCCCACGGCAGCGATCATGGCGAACCAGTTTGAACGCATCAAAAGCGAGAAGGATGGCTTGGCGGTCAAGGCTGAGCTGGAAGCGTTTGCCCGCCTGGGTTGGGAGAACATTCCTGAAGACGACCGGGATCATCGCCTCAAGTGGTTGGGGATCTTCTTTCGCAAGCGCACCCCAGGTCAGTTCATGCTGCGGCTGCGCCTGCCCAATGGGATCCTAACCAGCGGCCAAATGCGGATGTTGGGCGCAATCATCCACCCCTATGGAGAACAGGGCGTAGCCGACCTCACCACCCGGCAGAACCTGCAACTGCGGGGCATCCCCATCGAGGAAATGCCCCAGATCCTGGGCTACCTGAAAGAGGTAGGCCTGACCAGCATCCAGTCGGGCATGGACAACGTGCGCAACATCACGGGATCCCCTCTGGCCGGTATTGACCCGGATGAGCTGATCGATGTGCGCGGCCTCACCCGCAAGGTGCAGGACATGATCACCAACAACGGCGAGGGCAACCCTTCCTTCAGCAACCTGCCGCGCAAGTTCAACATCGCCATCTGCGGTTGTCGCGACAACTCCGTGCATGCGGAGATCAACGACCTGGCCTTTGTGCCCGCCTTCAAAAATGGCCGCCTGGGCTTCAACGTCCTGGTGGGCGGCTTTTTCTCGGCTCGCCGCTGCGCCGAGGCAATTGGCCTAGATGTCTGGGTGGATCCCCGCGATGTGGTTCCTCTGTGCGAGGCGGTGCTGCTGGTCTACCGGGATCACGGCCTGCGGGCCAACCGGCAAAAGGCGCGGTTGATGTGGCTCATTGACGAGTGGGGCCTAGAGAAGTTCCGGGCGGCTGTGGAGCGCCAGATAGGCCACCCTCTGCTCAGGGCAGCGGAAAAAGATGAGGTGGTCTGGCACAAGCGGGATCTGCTGGGGGTGCATGCCCAGAAGCAGCCGGGCCTCAACTTTGTCGGCCTGCATGTGCCGGTGGGGCGGCTCAACGCCCTGGAGATGATGGAGCTGGCCCGCTTGGCGGAGGTGTACGGCTCCGGAGAGCTGCGGCTGACGGTGGAGCAGAACGTGCTCATCCCCAATGTGCCCGACTCCCGAGTGGCCCCGCTCCTCAAAGAGCCGCTCTTGAAGAAGTTCTCCCCCAACCCAGGGCCCTTGCAGCGGGGGTTGGTGTCCTGTACGGGCAACCAGTTCTGCAACTTTGCCCTTATCGAGACCAAAAACCGGGCTGTGGCCTTGATGGAGGAGCTGGAGGCGGAGCTGGAGATCCCCCAAACGGTGCGCATCCACTGGACGGGCTGCCCCAACTCCTGCGGCCAACCCCAAGTAGCCGATATCGGCCTTATGGGCACCACTGCTCGCAAGGACGGCAGGGTGGTGGAGGCCGTGGACATCTACATGGGGGGAGAGGTGGGCAAAGACGCCAAGCTGGGCGAATGCGTGCGCAAAGGGATCCCTTGCGAAGACCTCAAGCCGGTCTTGGTGGAGCTGCTCATTGAACACTTTGGGGCCAAGCCACGTCAGCATCCGTCCGCTGCCCAGGCTTCTGTTTTGGTAACCCGCTAGCGGTTCTGTTGCCGTCCTGAAAGTTTTTCTTTCTTCGTCGTTGTAAATCTTGGAGGTTTCGATGTCTAAGCTGTTCAGCACTTCCTCTCCCGTCTCCCGTCGCCAATTTTTGGCCGGGGCGGCTGCTCTCACGGCTGGGGCAGTCACGGCTGGGATCCCGCGCGCCCAATCGCAATCCTTGGGCAAAGGCTACTGGGTGGCGCAGGCCGATACTCCCGAAACCACCAGCGCCAAGCTGGGGTTCATCGCTCTAACCGACGCGGCCCCCCTGATCATCGCCAAAGAAAAGGGGTTCTTTGACAAGTACGGCATGAAGGACGTAGAGGTGGTCAAGCAGGCCTCTTGGGGCACCACCCGCGACAACTTGGTGCTGGGATCCGCCGCCGGCGGCATCGATGGGGCACACATCCTCACCCCCATGCCCTACCTCATCACCACCGGCAAAGTTACCGATGGCAAGCCGGTGCCTATGTACATTTTGGCCCGTCTCAATCTGGACGGTCAGGGCATTAGCATTTCCAACCAATATCGGGATTTGCAAATCGGCCTGGAGTTCCCCCCTCAAGGCCAAGTTTGCCGAGCTTCGAGCTGCCGGCAAAGATCCCAAATGTGCGATGACCTTCCCTGGTGGCACCCACGACCTATGGATGCGCTACTGGCTGGCCGCAGGCGGGATCGATCCCACTAGCGACGTCTCCGTCATTGTGGTGCCGCCGCCGCAGATGGTGGCCAATATGAAATCCAGAACCATGGAAGCCCTCTGTGTGGGCGAGCCTTGGAATGCCCAGCTGGTGAACCAAAAAGAGGGGTATAGTGCCCTCACCACCGGCGAGCTGTGGAACGGCCACCCGGAAAAGGCCTTTGCCCTGCGGGCCGACTGGGTGGATGCGCACCCGAAAGCCACCCTTGCCCTGTTGAAAGCGGTGCTAGAAGCCCAGATCTGGTGCGACCAGATGGAAAACAAAGAGGAGATGTGTCGCATCATCGGCGACCGCCGCTGGCTGGGGGTGCCTGTGCCCGATATCTTGGGCCGTTCTCGGGGCACTTTTGACTACGGCACCGGCAAGGTCGTTGAAAACAGCCCCCACCTGATGAAGTTCTGGCAGGACTACGCTTCCTACCCCTTCAAGAGCCACGATCTCTGGTTTTTGACCGAAAACATTCGCTGGGGTTACCTACCTGCCGACACCGATACCAAAGCTTTGGTGGATAAGGTCAACCGAGAAGATCTCTGGCGGGAAGCTGCCAAAGCCATTGGCCAGGAGGCGGCCATTCCCCCCAGCCCTTCCCGAGGAGTGGAAACCTTCTTCGACGGGGTGCAGTTCGATCCCGAAAATCCTGCCGCCTACCTGGAGAAATTGGCGATTAAGAAGCTGGCCTAATTTCCCAACTTTCCCCAGCAAGTTAGCTGCAAACCCTCTGTCCAGGAGAGAAGGGATCCCCGAATCCCCACAAAGAGTGTTCAACTGAAACCCCTTCTCTCTTGGGATCCTCTTAAGTTGACTTCAACCTTACTCCCAGCAAGCCATGAGGATTTTCCACTCTGCCCTACAGTTGGGCTACCACCTCTTTCGGATCCTGCTTCCCCTACTGGTTGGCCTAGGCCACTGGCTGCTGAAAACCAGCCCAGGCTTTGTTCTTCAGTCCAATGCCGGGCTCCACTCCCCGGCCAGCTCTGCATCTTCTTCTGCTTGGAGGCAGCGAGTCCAAATCCACCAAGTGCTGCGCCGCGTTCTTTTGCCCACCACGGCCATTTTAATAGTGCTCGTTCTCTGGCAAATTGCCTATAGCCGCCCCGGAGCCAACTTGCCCACCCCTCTCCAGGTTTGGCAGGACACCTGGGATCCCCTTATTAAAGATCCCTTTTTTGACTATGGCGGCAATGCCAAAGGGCTGTTCTGGCAAATTTGGGCCAGCTTGCGGCGGGTGTTCATTGGGTTTGCCCTGGCCGGCTTGGTGGGGGTTGTGGGCGGCATGATCATCGGGGTCAATCGCTGGCTGTACGAGGCTTTGGATCCCATTTTTCAGGTGTTGCGCACGGTGCCGCCTTTGGCCTGGCTGCCGATTTCTTTGGCTGCCTTTCGAGATGCCAACCCTTCCGCCATTTTCGTAATCTTCATTACGGCCCTCTGGCCCATTTTGATCAACACCGTTGTCGGCGTACAGCAGATCCCACAGGACTACCGCAACGTGGCCAGAATTGTGCGCATGTCCGGCTGGAAGTACTTTTTCAAAATCGTTTTCCCGGCAACTGTGCCCTATATTTTTACCGGCTTGCGCATTGGGGTGGGCTTGTCTTGGCTGGCCATTGTGGCAGCGGAAATGTTGATTGGCGGTGTGGGCATTGGATTTTTCATCTGGGATGCCTGGAATAGCTCCCGCATCAGCGAAATCATTCTGGCTTTGATCTATGTCGGGATGGTGGGTCTTCTGCTGGATCGCATCACGGCTTGGATTGGCTCGCTGGTGGTGGCTGAGGATCGCTAAATGAGCTTGGCCGAGTTTTAGATTGGTTGCTGACAATTTCTCCATGCTCTCAGAAATCATCTCAGGGGAATCATGAAGACCCAGCCTTACATTGAAGTGGATCATGTCGACAAGGAATTTCTCCTCGACAACGGAGAGGTCTATCCTGTCCTGAAAGACATCCACCTGGAGATCCAAAAAGGGGAATTTGTCTCGCTAATTGGCCACTCCGGCTGTGGCAAAT
>NZ_JANSHQ010000014.1:0-6352 GCF_047461715.1 Synechococcus sp. R8-2
TCCGCCTGCTGTTGAACCGCCTGTTGTAGCCGTTGTTGGGCGGCCCCTATCTGAGACAGCACCTCATCCAGCCGCCGGCGGTGCTCCCGCAGGGTTTGGCGGATCTCTTGTAGGCGGGCTGAGGAAACGCTGGGTTGCTCGGCCAGTTGTCGGTGAAGCTGTTCCAGCTCTTGGGTGGCTTGGGCAAAGTGCTGGCGGCTTTCCTGCAGGCGTTGGGATAGGGCTTGGGTGCGGGCTGCCACCTCCGGCAGTTCCTGGCGGGCCACCTGTAGGGCTTGCAGGCGCGCGGGCCAGAGCTGAGCTTGGGCCAGTTCGGCTTTCACCTGCTGGTGCAGGGATCCATCGTAGCCCAGGTGGTTTAACGCCTGTTCCACCTGAGCCAACCGCTCCGCCAGGGGAGAATCCGATCCCACTGGCGGGACGGAGTCCTTGGATACCGCCTGTTGCAGGGTTTCCAGTTGTGCCTGTAGAGATGCGATTTGCTCGCAGAGGCGAGAGCGGCGCTCTTGGGCCTTGCGGAGTTCTTGAGAGCGGCCCAGGGCCCAGCGCCAGCGCTCCAGTTCTCCCCGTTGTAGGGCGTGCTCGCGCTCGTCATAGCCCAGTTGGTGCAGGGCCTGCTGGATCTGCTGGAGCTGTTGCCGAGCTTCTTGAGCGTAAGCTTCCCGGTCAAGGATTTCCCTCAACTCTGCCGCCTCTGCTTGCCAGAGCTGGATTTGCCGACAGCGCTCCTGCTCGGCTTCCCACTGCTGTTGCAATCGCCCTTGAAGGTGCAGGCGCTCATCCCAAGTGGCCAGTTCTTGGCTAAGACGGCGGTATTCTTCTTGCAAGAGTTCGATCTCCCGGTCGGCCACCGCCAGTTGTTCGCGGATAACAAACAGTTGGCCGGCAATTTCCTCTTGACGCTCGCGGTGTTTTTTCAGCACCACATCCCGCAGGCGCAGGCTGAGGGGACGGCTACAGAGGGGGCAAGTCCAGTGGCGACGGCGCTGCGGAGCCATAAGGCTGGATCCCTGCGGCTCTGGTGTTGGCGTTGCGGGGGATGACTCGGCAGGCTGGCCGACAGAAGATAGGGCCGGGGATCCCTCCTCTTGTTCTGCTGCCTCCTCGACAAGGGCTGTCACCCTCGCCAAAGTGGGGATGGGGCGGCGCTCTCCCTGATCTTGTTCGCCTCGCGGAGCACTTTGAACGGGAAACGCCTCTTGACCTTCATCCCAGCTGGTCACCAACAGGCGGCAGCGTTCTTCTTCCTGTTGCCACTGTTGCTGGAGAACCCGCTGGCGTTCCTGGAGCTTTTGCACGAACAGCCGTCGTTCTTGGACTTTTTCCAACACCCGCTGCTGGTAGAGACGCCGTCGCTCCAGCTCTGCCAAGGCGGCCTCTCCTTCGGCGATTTTCTGCTCCAGTTGCTGCTGCTGTTGGGCTAGAGTTTCCTGGCTTTGTAGTTGCTGGCTGAGAAGCTGAACGCGGGCTTGCAGGCGTTCCCGCTCGCGGCGGATTTGCTCTTGCCAATGCTGTTGCTGCTGGAGAAGGACGGCGGCTTGAGCTTGGGCTTGGTTCAGGGCCTGGAGACGCTCTTGAGCTTGCTGGTAGTGGCGCAGGCCGATTTCGATGCGCTCCTGTTCTGCCAGCAATTGGGCATCGGCTTGGGCCTGGGCTTGGCAGGTGGCCAACTCCTGTTGCAGCCGTTGCATCTTGCGCAGTTGCTGCTGTTGCTGCTCTGCTTGCTGGGCTTGCAGCTTTTGGCGTTCTTGGAGCAGATGCTGCTGTTGCTCGAAGAGGTGGTGGAGATGGCGATCTTGGGCCATCAGGGCTTGGTAGCGTTCGTAACCCGCCAGGATGTCTTCACTCTGGGCGATCAGCTCTTCCAACTGGAGCAGGTGCTGTCGCTGGGCACGCCACTGTTGCTCGGTGTGCTGTAGGTTGGTGCCGAGCTTTTGCAAGTGTTGGGTAAGGTGTTGGTGGCGCTCCTGCAGGATGCAGCGATGTTCGTAGAGGCGCTCTAGGGCTTGCAATTCCTGCTGTTGCTGGGCTAGGAGCTGCTGCAGATGAGTTTGCCGTTGTTGGAGTTGCTCCAGTTCGGCTTGAATTTGGCCAAGGTGGGCCTGTTGTTGGTCGAGCTGCTGCAGGCGCTCTTGGAGCAGATCCGCTTTGAGCTTGGCGCTGCGTGCCCGTTCCCGACAGCGCTCGGCCAGCAGATCGTACTGCCCCAGCTTGAGCATGTCGGCCAAAATTTGCTTGCGCTCGCCAGGACGCTTCAGGGTGAAGGCATCCGCTTGTCCTTGTCGCAGATAGGCGGAGTGAATAAAGGTCTCGTAGTCGAGGCTGAGCTGACTTTGAATGGCCTGTTGGGTGGCGCGCATGCCGCGGCGGGTTAGGCTGCGCCAGCGAGGTTGGCCGTCGGTTTCTCCGGTTTGAATTTGCCACTCCAGGGATCCCTCGCCCGATAGATGACGGCTGCGCAGGATGCGGTAGGTTTGTCCTCGGGAGCGGTAGATCACCTCTACCCAGGCTTCGCTGGCCCCCTTGCGGATGAGATCGCTGTCATTGCTAGCCCGGCTTTGCCCCCAAAGGCCCCAGGTGAGGGCATCGAGCAGGGCAGACTTGCCTGCCCCATTGGGGCCACAAATGCAGGCAGTATGGATCCCACGCAGATCCAAAACGGCGTGAGCGTAACAGAGAAAATTGTGCAAGGTTAGGCGAACCGGGATCACGGAAAACTCTGAGGGGCTCTGGTTGCTGGAAAAAATGAGGTTGAGCCATTTGATCCAGAGTATCGCGTCAGCGGTGGGGAGCAACGAAGTGAGGAGAGAGGAGTGAGGATACTCCCTTCTCACTACTCTCCGTTCTTTTCTCTTTTCTCTCTTGTCTCTCTTGAGAGGGGATCCGATTGCATTAGCCGCTGACACAGTTGGGCAATCTGGGTGGGGCTGGCCTCGTCCAGCCAGCGGTGAAAGGCTTGGGATTCCTGAAGGCGGCCCATCAGTAGCGTGGGGATCTGCTCCGGACTGTCCAGTTCCGCCAGCCACTGCCGGGGAAAGCCGGTTGCCGCAGCCAGATCCTCGGGATCCCGTCGGCCTGCTTGCCACAGCGCTTGCAGTTGGGCAATCTGCTGGGGGATCTGCTCCCAGCGGTGGCCAGAAGCAGTCAGGATCAGGGTTCGGGGCTGTGCCTGTTGCAGCAGTTGTGCCAAGTCCGCCGGTAACCAGGGCCAGCGGGCCAGTACCAGCTTTGCCCCTTTTGGTGGTGGAACAAAGTTCTCGGCCTCCTGCCCGTCGTAACAGATGGCCCCCTGCTGCGAATCCGGCAGGGGTTTCTGCCGAGAATCTTGGATCTGTAGGCGAGGGGCGGAAATGGTGGGTGCCTGCCACTCTCCCGCAGGGCGCACCGCCAGCACTTTGCCCTGCCAAGGCTGTCTGCCCCGGTCATCCGCCTCCAACTGGAGGGCGATGTCCAAAGCCTGGCATTTTTGCCAGCGCTCCAGCTCTTCTCCGGCCTGCCAAAACCACAGAGTACGGGATCCCGGCGAGCCTTGGAGTTCAAACTTGAGGTGGCGGCCATTGCGGGAGACTCCCAGGTTGGAGCTATTGGGACGGAAGTTCATCAAGGCAACGACGGGGTTGGGGTTGCCGTGCCCAAAGGGCTGCAGAAGCTGCAATTGCCGATACACCTCATCCAGCTCTGCCACCCCATCCCGATCCTGAGAGACCAGTAGCTCCCAGTCGAGGATAATCTCCACCGCCAAGGCGCGAGCCCGCTGATCCGGGCTAACCCGCGCGGCCAGCTCCCGCTGCAACGCCAGTTGCACAGCGGCCAGGCAAGCCAGATCCACTTGGATCCTGGCGGCCATGGGGTGTCCGCCTCCCCGCCGCAAGAGGGGGCGCACGGCCTCGATGGCCTCCACCAGGTTCACCCCTGGCAGGGAACGGCCCGACCCATAGCCCCGTCCCGCCGCTTCGTCTTTGGCGATCAACACCGTTGGGCAGTTATACTGCTCCACCAAGTGCGCCGCCGCGATCCCTAGAACCCCTGGGTTCCAGCCGGCTTCCGCCAGAACAATGGCTCCTTCCCGGGTCAGATCCAAGCTCTCTACCTGTTGGCTGGCCTCTTGGATCACTTGCTGGGTGAGCTGCCGGCGCTCTTCGTCAAGGGCAACAAACCGTTGCACCAGCGCCTGGGCCCGCTCTGGATCGGAGGTGGTCAGCAGCTCCACTGCTAAGCTGGCGTCTTCCAAGCGGCCAATGACGTTCAACTTGGGGGCGATGCGAAAAGCAATATCCTGGGCTGTCGGCGACCTCTGGAGCTGGCCGTTGCTAACCTGGGCCAGCAGAGCTCGCAACCCCGGGCGCTGCGTACTGGCCAGCACCGGCAGGCCCCGCTGCACCAAGTAGCGGCACTCCCGCTGCAACACCGCCACATCGGCCACAATTCCCACCGCCACCAGATCCAGGTGCTGCTCGACACCAGGGATCCCTAGGGCTTGGTAGAGCGCCTCCGCCAACTTGTAGGCCACTCCCACCCCCGGCAAGAAGCGCAGCGGATGTTCAGCCGGCAATCGCAAGGGGTTGACCACCGCATAGGCAGCGGGCAAGGGATCCGGCAGCATGTGGTGATCCGTCACGATCACGTCCACCCCCTGGGCTTGGGCCATGGCAATTTCGGCAGCATTGCCCACCCCGCAATCCACCGTCAGGATCACTTGGCAGCCCTGGGCCAGCACCTGCTGTAGCCGTTGAGGATTGAGCCCGTGCCCCTCGGTGCTGCGCAGCGGTATGGAGAACTGGACTCGGAAGCCCAAGGGTTGTAACGCCGAGAGCAGGAGACTGGTACTGGTGACACCATCGCAGTCAAAGTCCCCCCAAATGCACAGGGTCTCTTCCCTTTCCCGTGCCTGCAGCAGCCGCGCCACCGCCCGCTCCAGATCCGGCAGGGATGCTGGTGGTGTGGGGGAATAGTGTTCGGGATCCACGAAGGCCTGCGCCTGCTCCCAGGTGTGCAGACCCCGCAGAGCCATCACCTTGGCCGCATACTTGCCATATTCCCGGCTCAGTTGCGGATTGAACTGGGGGGGAGTGGGCAGCAGCTCCCAGCGGTATTCCATGCAAGCTCGACAGGGATAAAGGTTCCTAGGAGCCTATCAAAAACTGCCTGGGGAGAAAAGCAGCTTGGGATCCCCAAGAAGGCCTGGTGACCTGCTTATTGACAGCAGTGGGAAGCCACACAACAAGCGGAGGGGTGCTCGTGATTGTGGGTGGCACAGGCTTCGCTGCAGTAGAGTTGGCCTTCGTAGCGATAGCCTTGGCTGCTCTCGAAGCTGCAGTTGCAGTGTTCACAGGCACAACGGACAAGGGTGCTGGTGGACATGATTTTTTTCTCCTTCTTTTCTAGGGATCCTCTTGTCGAAGATCCGCGTCTCTACACCCTAGCGGTTGCTCGGCAACGATGCTGAAACAAGAATCAGAATCATTTTTGGCACTTCACCGATTACAGCCTATGAATTAGGATACAAGTATCCAAGAGAAAAGAGAGATATATACCAACCTATTTGTTAGATTTATCCCAAAGAGTTGTGGCAGCTTATCAGGCAGGCAAGACCTCCACTCGCCAGGTAGCGGAACAGTTCATGGTAACCCAAAGAACACTGCACCACTGGGTGCATCAGTATCAACAAACTCAGGATTTATCCCCCAAGAAAGTCGGCACAAAGCGAGTAGGTATTCTGGAACAACACCGGCAAGAAGTTATGACGGTCATTGAAAGGCGCCTGAACTATTATCCGTGGTAGTATCAGGAACTGCTACGAGAGCAACTGGATACTGATGTGAGTGCTGTTACGATAGACAACTTTTTAAAAAAGCGAGGAATGACGCTAAAAAAGAATTACCGCAGTGTAAAAATCAGAGAAGAGGAGGTGCAAAGGCAACAATTAGCCTATAGCTAAGAAGTCAAGAATATACCAGTGGAAGATATAGCTATTCTAGACCAGACAAGGGTGTGAGAGGCAATGGAACGGAGGGGTATCTCGGAGTTTACGCAGTCAAAGAGCTTACAGTTACCGTCAGAGATGCAAAGGGAAAAAACATAAGATTATTGAAGCTATTTCCTGGAGAGAGGCAGTAGGCTGTTGTGTTATCAAGGGTGGAATGCAGAAGAGCAATTTTCTGGAGTTTTTGCAAAGTGACTCATGTCCGGAACTGGATGCGCGGAAGGTGGTGATTAGAGTTCGGAAGTGGAGGGTTTGATTCAAGGAACAGGTGCGCGGATCATAGACCTGCCTGTGTATGCACCAGAGTTGAATTCGATTGAGAGGATGTGGTCGGTATTGAAGCCTTTTATCCGGCAGTTTTCCAGAGCC
>NZ_JANSHQ010000015.1:0-1693 GCF_047461715.1 Synechococcus sp. R8-2
GGGGGTTTGTCTTCGGCTTCTGGGGCTGAGGCAGCTTCCGAACCGGTTGCTCCAAACATCACAGATATCAAAGGAGATATCAAAGGTACAGACATCAAAGGTAAGGTGCTGGTCTGCCAGAAATCCGACTGTTATCGGCGTGGGGCCGGAGCGGTGATGCAAGCCCTGAACGCCTACTTGGCCGCCTACTCTGGTTCGATTTGCGTGCAGGGGGTGGGCTGCATGAAAGATTGCAAACGGGGCCCCCATGTGGTGTTTATGCCCGACAAAGCCCGTTATAGCGGCGTTTCCCCCCAAGGGATCCCGGATCTGTTGGAGCGGCATTTTGCCATTGCGTCGCGGGTACAGCAGGTTGAGACAGCGGCTTCTTCCCAATGCCCACGCTGACCCTCCATCGGCGAACGGCTCTGTGGGGCGGGCACGAGTGATTTTCCTTCTGCAGAGGAGCCGCTTTGGGTTGGTTTGAGACAGATTCCTTTCTTTTTCCCGGTGGTGGGCTGCAATTGACTGCCCTTGCCCCCCGGGAGAGGAGAGCCAACACAATCACACAGGTTGCTGCAATCGGAAATGAATGGTGCAAAGGGTGCAGCAGTAGACCTGGGGAGAGCGAGATCCCGATTGCCAGCTGGTGGAAGGGATCCCTCCTGTGTGATGCTACAGACAGAGGCAGGCTAGGGGAGGGAACAAACCTTGCGGGTGGGGATCATCGGCACCGGCTACGCAGCTCGCTCACGGGCCGAGGCCTTGCGCAAAGATGGGCAAGTGCAGATTGTCGCTGTTGCCGGTCGAGCTCCCGACCGGAGCGATGCTTTTGCCGCCGAGTTGGGGGCCGTCGCCTATTCGGACTGGTCTTCTCTGTTGGGCGAGCAGCGGCTGGATCTGGTTTTTGTCAGCACCATCAATCGGGATCATGCCGCCATTGCCCGTGCTGCTCTGGAGGCAGGGATCCACACCGTCGTGGAATATCCCCTCGCCCTCAGCGCTGCCGAAGCGCGTTCCTTGGTGCAATTGGCAGCCGAGCGGCAAGTGCTGCTGCACGTCGAACACATCGAGCTAATTAGCGGCGTTCACCGGTTGCTGAAACAAGAGCTGGAAGGGTTGGGCAAGCTGTTTGCCGTTCGCTACATCACTCTCACCGCCACCCACCCCGCCCCCGATCGCTGGACCTATCGGCCTGAGTTGTTTGGCTTCCCCCTCATGGGGGCCGTTTCTCGCATCCACCGCTTGGTGGACTTGTTGGGCAGGGTAGAACGGGTGAGCTGCCAACTGCGCTACGACGGGCCGGATCTGCCCCACCGCTACAGCAGTTGCTACTGCACAGCCCAGCTGAGTTTTGCCAGTGGGTTGCTGGCGGTGTTGACCTATGGCAAGGGGGATTCCCTGTGGTGCTCGCAGCGGCTACTGGAGTTCCACGGTCAACGGGGGGGCCTATTGATCAACGGCGAAGAGGCAACGTTGCTGCGGCCCGGCAGCGCCCACCCTCTAGAGACGGGATCCCGCCACGGCCTGTTCGAGCAAGACACCCGCATGGTGCTGGATCACCTGCGCCACGGCAGACCCCTCTATATCCATACTGAAAACATGCTCCACGCCCTGGCGGTGGCCGAGGCAGCCGAGCGATCTGCCCAAACCCAGCAGGTGGTTTGCGTTCAGGATTGGCCCTAAGGGAAGTCCCTGATACATTTACGCTGAA
>NZ_JANSHQ010000016.1:0-2402 GCF_047461715.1 Synechococcus sp. R8-2
CCCCCTCGAAAAAGCCCCGCACCGAGTTGCCGCCACCAATGGCAAAAGCATCGTAGGGAGCCAAGTCGCCGATGGTCGTGCCCGCCCGCACATCAAAGGCCAATACCTGCGGTCGCTCGCTGCGGGTTTCAAACAGGTTGACGGGAATGAACTGGCTGTAGCCGGCCTCGAGGCGGTTGGCATTCAAGCCATTTTGAAACAGACGTACCGACTGTTCTGTGGAGATGCGAAAGACCGAGCCCTGGCTGGGGCTGTTGGGGTTGTCGCGGGCGTCGTTGACGAGGCCAAACCGCAAGGTGGTGTAGCTGTCTTGGCCGCTCTCGCTGAAGGTAATCGGGTTGCCCAGCACATCGAAGCGCTGTTGCTCCCCGTTGCTGTTGCGAGCTTCTACAAATTGGATGCGGGTGCCCAAGCTGGCCCGCCAATTGCCCCCAATCGGGCGAGAGAAAGTCACCCCGCCACCAAGACGGTTGATGCGCACGGGATCCCCATTGGGCAGGGTGAATCCCTCATTGAAGACAAAGCTAGAACTTTGCTGGTTGGAGATGTTGACGTTGTAGGAGGTGGGAATGTCCAGCGTGGCAATCCGCGGGTCGGTGAAGTTCAAATCGAAGAGGGTTTCGTTGGTGCCCACCTGCACGTTGAAGCTGGCACTTTGGTTGTTGCCGCCCAAGTTTTGTTCGGAGACGTTGAGGCCGGCGAAGACCCCTGTGGCGGAGCTAACGCCGATGGTGCCTCCCAAAGTACCGGTGCGACGTTCTTCCACGTTCACCACCACCACCACCTTGTCGGGATCCTGGCCGGGGTTGAGCCCCACATTCACATCTTGAAACAGGTTGAGATTAAAAACCGCCTGCAGGTCTTCCTGGATTTGGTTGCGGTTAAACACATCCCCCGGCTTGGACTTCAGCTCGCGGGTGATGATGAAGTCACGGGTTTTGGTGTTGCCCTGAACGCGAATATCCTCGATCACCCCCTCGGCGATTTCCAGGACGATGGTGCCGTCTTCAGAGGAGCGCACATCCGTAACCTTGGCCAGCACGTAGCCCTTGTCGGCGTACCACTGCTCGATCTCGGCCACAGCCAGTTGCAGCTCGCCGAAGTTGAGCACCCGCCCTTCCTGGTCGGCAAAGGCGGCCCGCAGCACTTCCGGATCCAGAACTTTCGCCCCTTCCGTGCGCACCGCTTTGAGAATGGGGTTGGGCTTGACCTCAAAGGTGACCCGCACTCCCAAGGGTGTATCGGAAGGCACCGCCCGCACATCGGCAAACAATCCGGTGGCAAACACGGCATTGATGTCTTCCCGCAATTGAGAGCGGGTGGAAACCTCGCCGGCGCGGGTGCGGATGACGCTGTAAACCCGGTTGATCAGCTCCGGATCTTCAGTGCCCTCAACCACTACCTCCGCTACCAACACTTCTGGCTCGCCGGCGGCGGGGGGTGGGGTGGGGGAGGGCTGGGCGGGGGTGTCGCCACCGGTGCGCAGGTCGAGGGTGCCGGGCTGAGGAACCGATTGCGCCCAAGCCGGGGATCCCATCAGCAGATCGCTACGCAACGCTCCAGCGAGGGCAAAAGCGGTGCTGAGCACCATCCGGCAGGTGAGAGCTGAAGCCAGCCAAGGGCGAAGTTGCTTGGAACGATTCATGGGGATCCCTCGCACACCAAAAAGCAAGATTGCAAAGCCGGGCCAAGCTTGCGTTAAAACCCTCTGCCGCCCAGCAGCGGACAATTGCCCTGGATTATATCAATCCCCATCCACCCAGATCCGAGCGTGGCCGCGAACCGGATTGCGGACTTGGGCAGTCTGGAGTGCAAAAAGCAGCCTCCCCCGCTCAAGGCAGGCGCAGGGATCCCCTACAGCGCTGGCCGCAAGACCTCGGCTCGACTTCCTCGGCAGCTAGGTTGACTTGGGAGTTGAGGATGACGACGGTGATGGGAGCAGGAGTGGGAGGCAAAGAGCGGCTGCTCCTCCAGCCCCAACTGTCGGCGTACTGTTGTGGGGGAACGTTGGGCAGGATCAGGACGGTGTTTTGCAGGACGTTGCTTTGCAGGGTGGTGGCGTTGCCGTTCAGGATCGCCATCTGCTGGGTGTGGGAAGTCTGAGCCAGGACGGCTGGAGCAAACCCGAAGCCGAGCAGAGCTGCCACTCCGGGGAGGAGGAGTTGGGTGGACAACATCGAGGATTCTCCACAAGACGCCAGGATGCCGACACTTTAGCCTGCTTTGCCCTCCGCTGAGTTGCCGCAAAAAAGCAAAAAAAGCTACGTGATGGGGAGGGATCCCTGCTGGGGACGTACAGCCGCGCGGCCCAGGCCCACAAAAAAGCCTGCAGAGGGTACTCTGTGCAGGCCCGTCTTGCTCGTCTGGATTGTCTTGATGGAGCTGATACATTCACGCTGAAC
>NZ_JANSHQ010000017.1:0-9516 GCF_047461715.1 Synechococcus sp. R8-2
GTTCAGCGTAAATGTATCAGCGCCGGACATCCCCATTCTCCTTCAGACGGGAGGGATCCCTCCCCTGAGGGACAGGGATCCATTGGCGACGGCGGGACAGAGTCCTCCGCTGCTGCAGCAGAAGGGGAATCGGCGCCCGGTCGTGTCAGCAGTGGGGAACTGTCTGCGATCCCGGCTGCCCCGCCAGGGTTTAAGTCGGGGTTTGTGGGGCTGATCGGGCGGCCCAATGTGGGCAAGTCCACCCTACTCAACGCCCTGGTGGGACAAAAGATTGCCATCACCTCTCCCGTGGCCCAGACCACCCGCAACCGCCTGCAGGGGATCCTCTCTCTGCCGGAAGCCCAGATCATCTGGGTGGATACCCCTGGCATTCACAAGCCCCACCACCGCCTGGGGGAAATTTTGGTACACAACGCCCAGGCAGCCATTGCCGCTGTGGATGTGATCCTCTTCGTGGTGGATGGATCGGTGCCGGCAGGACGGGGGGATGCTTTTATTGCCGAGCGGATCCCTGCTGCTTCCCCCTGCCTGATCGTCTGCAACAAAGCGGATCTGCTTCCTCGGGATGCTGCCGTGCGCCAAGCTCACCAAGAGAGCTACCAAGCCCTGCGCCCCGGCGCTCCTGTCGTTTGGGTGTCTGCCTTGGATCCCAGCAGTTTGACACCCCTGATCCAAGCCACCATCGATCTGCTGCCCACCGGCCCCTACTACTACCCGCCGGATCTGGTGACGGATCAGCCGGAGCGGTTCATCATGGCGGAGCTGATCCGAGAACAGGTGCTGCTGCAGACCCGCGAGGAAGTGCCCCATTCCGTGGCCGTGACCATCGACCAGGTGGAAGAAACCCCCAACGTCACCCGCATCTTGGCCACCCTCTATGTAGAGCGGGACTCGCAAAAGGGGATCCTCATTGGCAAAGGGGGGGAAAGGCTCAAGCGGATCGGCCAGGCAGCCCGCCTGCAGATTCAAAAGCTGATCCTGGGCAAGGTGTACCTGGAGCTGTTTGTCAAGGTGCGGCCCCACTGGCGGCGCTCTGAGCACCTTCTGCGCGACTTGGGCTACAGCGCTACGTCCCCCTAGCGGGAATAAGCCATTTGCGTCAGCAGGACGGAGTTCTTATGCCCCCCTCTCCCCTTGTGGGTAGGAGACTGGGGTATTTGCGCGAGCAGCACGGCGTGCTTGGGGGGAATGCTTCAAAAATGCCTTAAAAATGCCTTGGATCTGCTTGGAATAGATGCCGGATGGGATCCCTGCGTTAGCTTGGATAGCAAAGCCTCTGGAGTCCCACAGCAGTTTTTCTTATCGCTGCTTTGCCCCATGACCGCTTTCTATCCCGCTACTGTTCAACCGGGCGCCCGCACCCTGCCTGGCCACTACTATGTTTCTTCCAGCCGCTTTGAGGCGGAGATTGAGCGGATTTTTTATCGGCAGTGGTTCTGCGTGGGGCGCAGTGCCGATCTGGCCCAACCCGGAGACTTTTTGCAGGTGCAGGTGCTCAGAGAAAGCCTGATCCTGGTACGGGATCCCAAGGGGCAAGCCCATGCCTTCTTCAACCACTGTCGCCATCGAGGAACCCGACTCTGCAGCGAGCTCCAAGGCCATTTTGCCGATGGGATCCCTTGCCCCTACCACGCCTGGCGCTATGGGCTGGACGGGCAATTGTTGGCAGCTCCCCAGATGCACGAGGTGGAAGACTTTCGCCGTGAAGATTATCCCCTCCACTCCGCTGCCTTGGCAGAATGGGAAGGCTTCGTCTGGGTCAACCTCAGCCGCAATCCTCAGCCCTTCGATGAGGTTTTTGCCCCATTGCAAGGTCGTTTCCGAGAGTGGAACCTGTCCGCTCTGCGGCGAGGCCATCGTATTGAATACCACGTTCAAGCCAATTGGAAATTGCTGTTTGAAAACTACTCTGAGTGCTACCACTGCCCGCTCATTCACCCAGAATTGGCCCGCCTTTCGCCGGCTCGCAGTGGTCGCAACGACTTGATGGAAGGCCCCTTTTTGGGCGGCTACATGTTGCTCAATCCAGATGTGACCAGCCTAAACATGAGTGGCCAACGCAGCTTGCCCCTGATCTCCACCGTGCGAGGCGAGAACCAACGGCGGGCCTACTACTACACCCTTATGCCCAATCTATTCTTGAGCCTGCAGCCGGACTATGTCATGACCCACACTCTGTGGCCCCAGGGATCCGACCGGACGCGGGTTGTCTGCGATTGGCTGTTTGAGCCGGAGACCTTGGCGCTGGATGGTTTTGATCCCAGCGAGGTGGTGGAATTGTGGGATCGCACCAATCGACAGGATTGGCACCTGTGCGAGCTCACCCAGCAAGGGGTGGGATCCCGTGCCTATGAAGCAGGGCCTCTTTCCCATGCAGAAGGGTTGCTGCAAGCCTTTGGGCGGGAATACCGCCGGCAGATGCAGGAGTTGGAAGAGCAAAGCTGCTAAAAAAGTGTTAGGGACAGAGGGTTTTTGTTGATTGGGTTGCCGTTGGCGTTGTTAGGACGAAGTTCTTTGTAAGGTGCTTTGGGCTGAGGTTAACCACAATGTTGCGACTGTACGGGATCCCAACCTCCGGAAATTGCTACAAAGTGGAATTGCTCCTCAAGCAATTGGGGATCCCCTATGAGACGGTTGAAGTCAACTCCAGGGCCGGAGAAAACCGCCGCCCCGAGTACCTGGCCAAAAACCCCCTGGGCCAGATCCCGGCTTTGGAACTGGAAGATGGAACGGTCTTGGCCGAGTCCGCCGCGATCTTGGTCTACCTGGCAGAAGACACCCCCCTCTACGGCCAAAACAAGTTGGAACGGGCCGAGATTTTGAAGTGGTTGCTTTTTGAACAAACCCGCATTGCCCGCTACATCGCCACCACTCGCTTCTGGGTACGGGCCGGCCAAGCAGAGGCCCATGCTGACGCGATCGCCCAGAACTTGAAATCTGGAACAGAGGCGCTGGAGATCATGGAAGGCCATCTGCAGGGGAAGGTGTTTTTTGTGGGCAACCGCTACACCATCGCCGATCTCGCCCTTTTCACATACACCCATGTGGCGGAGCAGGGTGGGTTTGACCTTAAGCCCTTTCCCCAGATCCGAGCCTGGTGTCAGCGGGTGAAAGAAACCGACCGGTTCTTCCCCCTACCCGGAGCATGAAACATTTTCTCCTAATTGCTGGCTCCCTCCATGCCCTGCAGCAACTGGCCCAGATACCAAATCTCGACCTCGCTGGCCACTTCCCCCTCAGCCAAGAAGGGCGTGCCATCTTGGAAGTTGAGTGGCCCCTTGAAGAGCTGAATGCTGCCATTCCCCAAGCCAGCAATAAACTCCTCCAGCTTGGCCTTGTCTTCCGGCTTCAGGGCTTCTCCCATGATGAACCCCGCCGAAGACGTGTCCGGGTTGTTGATATCCGACCAGTCGATGGGCGGACGTAGGAATTGGCTCTCGAAGGTGCCCGCGCGAGCTGCCTCGATCAATTGCTTGTATCCTGGCCCCCAGTTGTAGTAGGAAACCCCCAGGCAAATTTCGGGCGCAAAGTTACAACCGCTGGCCAGGCCGTAGTGGGTGTAGCGCACTCGCTTTCCGGCCTCAGCAGCCCGCTTGCCTTGTACCGCCGCCTCCGGCGTATCCAACCCCGACATCACCACATCAAAGCCGCTGTTGTAAAAGTCATCGGCAACCTTGCTCGGATCCAAAGTAACCCCTGGAATGTTGAACCAGAAGCCAATCCAGGTCACCCGGAACTGCAACTCTTCAGGACGATCTCGGTAAGTTTCCCAGCAGTATTTGGCCCCCAAGTAAGCAGCAGCAGCGTAACGGCGGGTTTCATCGTTGATCAGAGGTCCCAATAGGCCAATTTTGCCGGTTTCGGAGCCCAGGGCTGCAGCACAGCCAGCCACCATGCGCATCGCTTCCATCTGGGGCATGATGTTGGCCAAGTTGGGCAGATCGATGTAATTTTTCCCCTCCTTCCAGGCCATGTCCCCAGAAGCATGGATAACCGCAATCTCGGGATGCTTGCGGGCCGTTTCAATCGCGTCGTCTTTGTGGTCATCAGAAGTAAAGATGATAACCTTCGCACCTCGGGCGATCATGTCATCCGCCACCTGAGAGGCGCGCACATTGGGCCGATCCGCCGGGTTCACCTTGTCCAGGTAGTCAAACTGGAGGCCGGGCAACTTGGCCTTGACATATTCGCTGCCCTCCACATGCGCCTGGCTCCAGCCGCCATCCTGCATCGGCCCCACCAGCACCATGCCCACTTTGAAGGTCTCTTGCGCTGTTGTGGGGGTGGATCCCAGTAAAGCGGCGACCGATAGGCCAACAGCCAAGCCTTTCAAGGGAGAAAAAGCGCGGGTAAGATTCCAGTTCACAGGCAACTCCAGCAGGACAGGGATCCAAAGCCAAAGAACTACATCCATCATCGGGATCCCGCTGCAGATCGCTGTATCTGGGAATACAAAAAGGCGCTTGGCAAACGACGTGGAAGCCAGCAGGGGCTCAGGGAGAAATTTATCGTTCCTTCAGTTCCCGCTGAATCTCCCGCTGGGTTTGCCGCTCTTTGATTGCCTGCCGCTTGTCGTGGAGCTTTTTGCCGCGGGCCACGCCCAGATGGGCTTTGATCCAGCCGCGGTTGAGCACCAGCTTGAGGGGAACCACGGTCAGGCCCTTTTGTTCCACCAAGCCCCGTAGGCGGTCGATCTCACGCCGGTGCAGCAGCAACTTGCGGCGGCGGGTAGGGTCGTGGTTAAACACTTTGCTGGCGGTGTCATGGGGGGAGATGTGCAGATTGTGCAGCCATGCTTCCCCATCCCGAAAGAGGGCAAAAGCGTCTTGCAGGTTGGCTTTGCCCGCTCGTATCGATTTCACCTCTGTGCCGGTCAGTTGGATCCCGGCCTCATAGGTCTCCAAGATGTCGTACTCGAAGCGGGCGCGACGGTTGTCAACCAGGGTTTTGACGTTGGGATCCACAGCCATAGGCTTTCAGTAGACCAGAGGGCCTAACGAGAGGTCAGGGATCTCTCCAATTTTCGCACCGCCCGCCCAACCAAGCGCTCGGATTTGCCGCGCCAGAGAAAGCGAATGGGGGTACCGGTAAAGTCCAGGTTTTGCCGGAAGTGCTTTTCCAGGAAGCGGCGGTAGTTATCCTTAAACAAATCGGGATCGTTGACAAACAGAACAAAGGTGGGGGGCCGATCCGCCACCTGGGTGCCGTAGTAAATTCTGCCCTGCTTGCCCTGGCGGTTGGTGGGGGGCGATTGCCAGGCAAGAGCATCCTGGAGCACTTCGTTGACCACAGCGGTGGGAACCCGTTTGCGGTGGGCGGCCACCACGGTATTCACCTGCTCAAAGATTTTGTGGGTGCGTTGCCCGGTGAGGGCGCTGACAAACAGGAGCGGCGCCCATTCAATAAAGTAAAGCCTGTCGCGAATCTCGCGGGTGAACTCGTTGATGGTGTGGGTATCTTTGTTTTCTACTGCATCCCACTTGTTGACGACGACAACGCAGGCGCGGCCCTCTTCTTCGATGCGCCCGGCCAGCCTCTGATCCTGTTCGGTAACCCCCTCCAAAGCATCGATCACCAGCAGCACTGCATCCGAGCGCTGGATGGCCTTGAAGGCCCGGTTGATGCTGAAGAACTCAATGCCGTACTGCACGCGGTTTTTTTTGCGGATGCCGGCGGTATCGATGAGGCGATAGGGCTGCCCTTCCCAGGTGACCACGGTGTCGATGGCATCGCGGGTGGTGCCGGAAATGGGGCTGACGATGGCCCGCTCGGATCCTACCAGGCGGTTGAGCAGGCTGGATTTGCCGACGTTGGGCCGTCCCACAATCGAGACGGCGATGGGATCTGGCTCGCCTGCGGCTTCTGCGGTCACTTCGGGCAAGTGAGCCAGCACCGCCTCCAACAGCTCGGCTACCCCATTGCCATGAATGCCGGAACAGGGGATCGGATCCCCCAGCCCCAGCTCCCAAAAGGCTGCTGCCTGAGCCAGGCCCATTTGCCCCGACTCGCACTTGTTTACGGCCACCACCACCGGCAGGGGTTGTTTGCGCAGCCAATCGGCCACTTCTACATCGGCGGGTGTCAGTCCTTCTCGGCCATCCACTACGAAGATCACGGCTTGGGCCTCGGCCATGGCTGCCATTGCTTGCTGGCGAATGTGGGGTAAAAATTCGCTGTCATCCCCAAAAACCAGGCCGCCGGTATCCACCACCCGCAAGCGGCGCCCGTTCCATTCCACCTCCTGGTACAGACGATCCCGGGTCACGCCGGGCTCATCATGCACAATGGCCGAACGCACCCCCGCCATGCGGTTGACGAGGGTAGATTTGCCCACGTTGGGGCGACCCACAACAGCCACAAGAGGTAGGGGCACTGTTGGCTCGTCGATAACTTGGGATATCTATCCTAGCTGTTCGGGATCCCGGATGCCCAAACCCGCCGATCTCGATCATTGCTTTGGATGCAGGTCTGGCGGTAAGTTAGGTACCTATCCTCCCATCAGGCACCGGCTGTGCCCCTTCCCCATTCTTGCCATGAACCGCGCTCTCGTTCCCGCCCAGCGGCTGAACAAGCTGCCCGCCTATGTCTTCGCCCGCTTGGATGAGCTGAAGGCCCGCGCCCGCCAGCAGGGGTTGGATTTGATCGATCTGGGCATGGGCAATCCCGATGGCCCCACCCCACAGCCGGTGGTGGAGGCGGCGCAGGCGGCCATTGCGGATCCCGCCCACCACGGCTACCCGCCCTTTGAGGGCACGGCCAGCTTCCGCCAGGCGATCACGGATTGGTACTGGCGCCGCTACGGGGTGGAGCTGGATCCCAATGGAGAGGCGCTGCCTTTGCTGGGATCCAAAGAGGGGCTGACCCACCTGGCTCTGGCCTATGTGGATCCCGGAGATCTGGTGTTGGTGCCCAGCCCTGCCTATCCAGCCCATTTTCGCGGCCCCATGATTGCCGGCGGGCAGATCTACCCGATGATGCTGCGCCCGCAGAAGGGGTGGTTGATCGATCTGCAAGAAATACCGCCGGAAGTGGCCCAGCAAGCGCGGGTGCTCTACTTTAACTACCCCAACAACCCGACGGCGGCAGTTGCGCCCCGCTCTTTTTTTGAGGAGGTGGTGGAGTTTGCCCGCCGCTACGATCTCATCCTGGTGCACGACCTGTGCTATGCCGAGCTGGCTTTTGACGGCTACCGGCCCACCAGCCTGCTGCAGATCCCAGGCGCCAAGGACTTGGCGGTGGAGTTCCATACCCTTTCCAAAACCTACAACATGGCCGGTTGGCGGGTGGGATTTGTGGTGGGCAATCGCCAGATCATCCAGAGCTTGCGCACCCTGAAAACCAATCTCGACTACGGCATTTTTGCCGCCATCCAAAAGGCCGCCGAAACTGCCCTGCGCCTGCCGGATAGCTATCTGGAGCAGGTGCAAGAACGCTACCGCTGCCGTCGCGACTATTTGATTGGCCGCTTGGCGGAACTGGGCTGGCGGATCGAGCCGCCACGGGCGACGATGTATCTCTGGATCCCTACCCCCCGCGCTGCCGACGGCACCCCTGAGGGATCGACGGAGTTTGCCCTGCGGGTGCTGGAATCTACAGGCGTGGTCGTAACCCCCGGCAGCGCTTTTGGAGAGGGAGGAGAGGGCTACGTGCGGATTAGCCTAATTGCCGATTGCGAGCGCATAGGTCAGGCTATCGATCGCTGGGCGGAAGCTGGGATCCGCTACTGCTGAGCCTCAGTCTTGCGGGAGTTGGTACTGCTCCACAATCCGCCGGGCAAAGGGGGGCACGTGCTGCTCCAACTTCTGGGGATAGTGGCGGCGCACGTAGAGGTAGTTGCGGGTGAAGTGGGAATCGATGGAGAAGCGGGCATATTCCAAACCGCGTGGCCCAAACCGCTCGATCACCGCCCCCATGATCTGGGCCAACCACATCGGTAGGGTCAGGGCTTGATCGTAGGCTGGGATCCCCTGTTGCACTGCCGCCCGCCGGGATCCCTGGGAGATCACCGGTTGGGTTTCCAGCTCCTCCCAGACTAAGTCCAACAGCTCTTGCCCCCGCTGATTGCGCACCAGCAGCCACTGCCAGCCCAAGGGGGATCCCATGTAGCCCACCACCAGATCTGCCAGAGCATTCACATAGTCAAAACAACTGAGGCAGGAGGGGGCAAACACGTCCTTGAGTTCTTTGGTCTTGAGGCCGAAGAAGGGCACCTTTTCCACCGAGCCATCTTCGTGTTTGAAGTGGATGTGGAAGTCTTGCATAAACTCGTAGTGCACCACCGTCTGTGGGGAGCGGCTGGTGGTTTCTAGAAACTTTTGCAGCCCGGCACGGCTGACATTGTCCACACAGGGCGTGCCCAACACGTACAGCTTCTCCAGGCCCAGTTTTTTTTCCACCGCCCGCAAAGCCTGAATTTGGCAGCCCACCCCGATCACCAATAGGCGCTTGAGGCCGCTTTGCTCCACCTGCTCCAACACAGACAAGTTGGGAGAAAGAGTTGGCTTGTTAACTCGCGCCGCCCAGACCGCTTCGGGGGTACGAGCCAGGATGGGCCGTGGCTGAAAGCGATCCCGCTCATCCGCCTGCACGCACACCACCCCTTCCACCAAGCCAGTGGTGAGGGCCTTCATGCCAATGCTGCTGACAATGCCCGTCCACTGGGCCCCCGGGATCGGATCCCGCTTGCGGGCTGTGTACATCGCCTCGTAGACACCGAAATAATCGGTATCAGTGACGGCAAGGGATCCTGAGCGCAGCGATTCCCGGGATCGCCCGTGGGTCTGTTCTTCCAACTGGGTCAGTTGCTGGTCCAAGAAGGCACAGGCTTCTTTGACGTGGGCCACGTAGCGGGTATCGCAGAGGCCGCACTGGCTGCACAGCTCTTTGGCCGGATAGCGGCCGGAACGGATGGGCCGGGCTGGACGCGGTGAACGGGATCCCATGATTTCTAGTGTTTGCGTAAGCGGAATGGAGTCCAATGGATCTTTTGAGCTTTGCTATTTAAGCTTTCTTTGAGATCTAAAGACACAGGCACCTCAGGCGTTCGCAGCAACGGCAACCAAGGTGCTCTCTTCAGTTTGCGGCCAAAACGGCAGATAGCGGCAAAGAACTTCGAGGGATCCCTGCTAAAGGAGCGCAAAATTTCAGAGCCTCTATAGATTGCTGTAGCGTTCTTCCGCCCAGGGTTCACCGCCCATGTAGTAGCCGTTGCTCCCCCAAAAGCTCAGTTGATCTCAGGGGGGAAACTCCAGGCATATGGGTGAGGGATCAAAGTGCGCACCGGCCCTACCGGGAGCGGTTGTCCTTCCAGGGTATGAACCAGGTAGTTTTCGGGGCGGGTGAACTCCTCCAGAGTCAGGTTGGTGGTGTAGCCGCCATAACAGTGTTGCATCACCGCCTTGGCCTCAGGAGCAATGGATACCAACTGCAACCCATCCGGGATCCACACCCCTGTCCAGTTGACATCCTCCATCTCCTTTCGGTACAACGCAAAGACTGGAGACACGGCACAGCTTG
>NZ_JANSHQ010000018.1:0-19884 GCF_047461715.1 Synechococcus sp. R8-2
AGTCCCCACTTGCCCCGCGGCCCGGCAGCCGTCAGCAAGCCACCGTTGTTGGCATCTTCAATCCAAAAGTTCAATGCCTCGTCCGCATCCTCGGGCACAGCTTCCAGGCGAGCCCACAGGGGTTGAATGGAAGAAGGATAGGTGAGGGGATCGAACTCCGGCTTGAGGCCGTAGTGGTTGAGAACCTCCAGATCGCTTTCAAAGGTGCGCACCAGCCGTTTGCGTTCTTGGAGATTGAGATAAGCTTCCTGCAGTCGCTCTTCCCCGTAGGCCACTCGCATCAGGGTGGGCACCGTCAGACGCTGTTGCCGCCCCATCCTCACTTTGAACAACAGCCACAGCAGCAGGCGCATGGCTCCTTCATGGTGTTGCCAATGGCTCATCACGGCCTGCAGCAGGGATAGGGGCAGGCTGCTGTACTGATAAAAGGCTTGCCCCTGGCGGCACCCTTGTCGATTGAGAAAGTACCGTGTCCATTCGCCGGGCTGAATCGCCCAAGTCAGGCCCACCAGATGGTTGCAGCCCTGCTCATCTTTTTGAAAGTGGCGATGCATCTTGAGCAGCCTCCACAGAGGGCCAGCCGGTACCGAAAACCCCTTCACCCGCCCCTGATCCGGCCAATCGATGGAGACTTGAATCCGACAGAGCTGCTCTATCCAGGTCATGAACAGGTGGAGACGGGTCATCTTGCTCAGATCTTTACGTTTATCCCAGCCCAAATAGGACTCCAATTGTGAGTCGGTGAAAACAAAGGATTCCTTCCAGGGGCTATCCAACCCGGCGGCATAGGCAGCAAAAATAAGATGCAAACAGGCAGTTCGCACATCGATCGGAGCACTTTGTGGGATCCCGTCCAAACATAGAGTTAGGGTCAGAGATCCCTGGTTGTGGCCAACAGATTTCTGATAGCAAACCTGGTTATCTCCCTGCTTTTGCAGATTGAGAGATTGAAATTGAGATAGGAAATTGCAAGCTTCCCAGACCACAATTGACGAAGCAAAAGCCTGGCTATGGCCGTTCAAAAATAGAGGTGGACTGCTGCGAATGCGGGCCGTGACCGTGCGGTTGCGCCCCTTCATGGCTTCATAAGGCTGCGGGGCAGAACCGGGACACAGGCTAACGCACTGAGGTTCTGGGAAGAAACCTTCGCAGTCATTGCACAACAGAGGATTAATCCAGTATTCCCCATCCTGGACAACAATAGCTTTTGTAGGACAGCTATCTACGCAAGCGTTGCAACCGATACAATTCCCTGAGATTTGATAAGCCATAGCCCTCGAACTCCATAGCGTTTCCCTGTAGCTCTCCTTTGTTCACGCCTGCTATCGCATCTGCAAAACCCTAAACCCGGCCATGGAGACCTTCCTCGCAAAGCCGCGGCAGCCCGGCGAGAGACCTTAGTTTAAGGTCTGTTTCCTAAGCTCAATTCGTGAACTGGATTGAACGATACCTCAAAAGATCCCCGGCAGGCCAGGGAGATTTGGTCTAGGGTGAACCTTCTGGAAAGCTTTGTTTTCTCTTAACTTCTAATGTTTACAGTGAACTTTTGAGATGGCTTTGCAGGCTACTCCTCCCCCTTGAGAGCCTTTTAGGGATCCGAACTGCAACAAGTGTCAGGCAAAACGCTCAATAACCAAGCCGACACAAGGTCGTCCGCCCACCCAATACGCCGATTCATCGGCCAGGTTGTGGCTTGGCTCCAGATGCCAACCCAAGGGATTGGGTTCTAGCTCCAGCGCCCGCACGATTTCCTCTGGGCTGAGCCCTGTGCAGAGTTGGATGTGTTGCAACTTGGGGAAAGGCTTTTCCACAAGGCTAAGCTCTTCAGCAGCTTTAAGGATGGAGCCCAGGTGCAACAAACAGGTGTTCATGGCTTTGCTCCCAAATCAAGATAGGTTATGAAGAGATGAGCTTCCCTTACTTTGAGTGTCCCTCATTACAGGTTAAAAATTGGGTAAATAGACTACATTTTAGAAGGCTCTTGGCAAATTTAAGATTGTTTTCTTATTCGGTTCTTGGGTAGACATCAAGGCGCAACGGGGATCCATGTAAACCCAGATGGGTTTAGCTAAATGAGCAGGAAGGGAAAGTTGGCCACTGGGTAGGAGTAGGATCCACTCAGGGTGACGTTGGATAACCTGGAGATAGGTACCTGGAGTGAGACCCATTTGCTGCAATTGGGCGCAAGCAGCTTCGGATCCGCGCAGTTGGTAGATGCGACCTTCTTCTCCAACCTTCATGAGTTGGAGAGGAGATATGGTTATTGAGATCTTAGGGACGGTGGGCGGTGCCAACATATAGGGATCCCTAATCTTAGAAGAGGCCATTTGAGCCTTGCCCGAGTCCATTTGCGAGCAGCTTGGAAGCAGCGATCTATCAAACCAAGTAAGCTTCCTGGTGAGTGCGAATCGTACAATTGGAGCGAGGTCTGGCCACGCAGAGCAGCACAAATCCTTTGGCTATTTGCTCCTCATCCAGAAAGGTTTGCTCTGATTGATCGACTTCTCCTTCTACCACTTTGGCCACGCAAGAGGAACAACTACCGGAGCGGCAGGAAGAGGGCAAGTCCACATCTTGATCCTCAGCCGCTTCTAGGATGGTTGAATCTTCATCTACTGAGATATAGGTATCAAGCTGTCGTTTTGGGTTAACCAAGTGAACTGTGTAGGTAGCCATGATGGAGTCTCCAGAGAGCTGACGAGGGGTAAACAAGAGATCTTAGGCAGGGATCCCAGGGCTGCATTCGCCCCGCTCTCCCAAAGAGCTGCAGCCGGCACAGCCGCCGACAGTATCTGGACAACCGTAGTCTTGAAAGACTCGGAATAGCTTCTCCTGCTGCGGAGTAGAGGTGAGAAAGGTTTGGTACGCTTTTTCCAGCGCTTGCCGAGCTTGCTCCAATCGCTCTTCTTCGCTGCCCTGGAAGTGCTCCAGAGGAGCCAGATACTGAGCGAATTTGCGTAAGATATGCAAGCGATTTACATTGACCACCCGCGGATCGTAGGGGAGCTCGAAAAAAGCGAAATAATCCTCGGCATTGACTAGGGCTTGGAAGTCTTTCCAACGGCGGTTGCGGTTCCAACTCATCGGCAGGTCTCCAGGGTTTTCAAGCGTTGTCTGAGGGTGTGCAGCCGGGCAAACAGGGCATAGGTGCGGGCTGCCAAGTCGGGGAGTCGCTCGAACCCGTCGGGTAGCCCCTCGGCCAGATCGTGCAGATCCATTTTCAGTTGGCCTGCTTTGCTGTTTAGTCGCTTGATCTCGGTGCGGAGCTGGTCGGCAGACAGGTGTTCGAAGGGCTCGAAATCCAGGCCGTTCACAACATTCTCAACGTCACTCTCATTCAACATGGGCAAGGCACTCCTAATTGCTGAAGAAAAAGAAGAAAAAATGGCTGCCGGGACGGAGACAAGCGGCTACAGTCGGCCCACCTCGGGGTAGATTCGGGCCAGTTGGATCCCTTTGTCGATAAGGGCAGTGGCTTTTTCGCTGAGCTGTTCGAGGGAGTCAAAGCCAAAGCGATGGGCATCCCGCAGGGTGTTGACCACCAACAACAACCGCCCTGAGAAGACCAGCACCCAACCAAAGCCTTCGCTGTTGAGATCCAGCACCACCTGAGCTAGGAGGCCCGTTTCCTTTTCAATCAGGGCGGCAATGGCGCGGTAGTAGATGAGAATGCGGCTCCGCACCCCGGGATCCACCTCCCCTTCGAGGGATATCTGGCGTTTTTGGGCTTTGGTGACGACAAAGGGCTTGAGCAGCAACTCATCACTCCAGGCGCGGTAGGTGCCGTAGGGATCCGCCGCCCGCATCTGGCGAACGATCTCTTGCAAGATGGGGCTGGTCGAGGGGGAAAGAGGGGTAACCGTCATGGCTAAACCTCCGCAGGGGAAGTAGAGGGATTTGGGGCTTCGGCTTTGCGGGCGCGCTCGGCCAAGAGCACTTTGCGCAGCCAGGGGGGAGGGTTGTGCAGGGTGGATACCAGGCGCTGCAGCAAGCTCTCGATGGGTTCTTCTTCCGACTGCACTTTGATGGGGGTGATGCGGCGGTTGATCAGGCGGGCAGCGGCACTGCTGCCAATGGCAGCCACGTAGATGAGGGTGACATCGGCCAAAGCCTGCAGCTTGGGCACCAGCTTGTCCTCGTTGCCGTCTGCCTCCAAGTTGCCCCCAAAGGTAAGGGTTTTGCAGAAGCGGTAGCCTTCGGGGGTGACTTCGTAGATGTCAATCTGGTTGGCCCAACCAAAGTGGGCGTTGACGTGCTTGCCGTCGCGGGTTGTAAAGGCCACTTGCATGAGGGTTCTCCTTAGAAACGTGAACTTGAGGGTTTGGGGGAGCTAGGGGCACTTGGGCTGCCCTTCGAAGCTCTGGATCCCTTAGAATCCCTGCCTAGAAACCTGGGGTGGGCTGGGGTGACGGGCTTCCTCCTGCTCCATCAGCAGGTTGCCGACGGCAAACAGTTGGGATAGGGTGCCGCGATAGCCCACCTGACAGATGTGGTTGGCCCCCAGCCGGTCGAAGATAGGGATCCCCATTCGATGCACTGGGATCCCCAGCCGCTTGCCCAGGCGCGCCACGTGGGAGTTGCCCACCAGCAGGTCAGCCCCGGGTGCCAGCTCCTCCAGATCCCCCAGATCCCCCACCCGCACCGCCTCAATGGGAAGGGTGCTCAAGTGGGGATCCGGTGTGGGACTGATGGCCGCCTGGATCTGACAGCCCATATCCAGCAGCCAGTCCACCCACCCCCAGAGCAGATCGGCTTCTAGGGCCAAGGCAATCCGCTGGTTGCCGAAGAAAAAGTGGCAATCCAGGAGGGCATCCTGGACTTGGCTGCGCTGGCGGCGGTAGCGCAGGGGCACCGGCTGTTGGCTGTAGTCGGCCAAGGTTGCCAAAAAGGGATCCACAGCCTTGAGACCGGTCAGGTGGGGGAAAACCCGATAGGGGGTGCCAAAGCGCTGGGCCAGGATCTGAGCGGCAGGGCGCATGCTCTCCCCAATGGCCAAGGTGAGGCCGGATCGCCCCAGCTGCCGCAGTTGCTCGAGGCTGGTGCCGCCGTCCGGGGTTGCCCTAAAGCCAGTGCCCAAGTGGCCATCTAGGGAGCCTGAGAGATCCGGCACCAAGATTGGCTCCAGGCCAAAAGCTTCCACCATTTCCTTGATCTCCTGGGCATCGGCGGGGGTGAGGGCAGGCCCGCACAGCACCGTTACCTGGGCAGGGCGGACGGATCCCGACGGCGATTCCGGCAGGGTGCTGACCAAGCTGTTGACGGCGATGGCATAGCCGTCTTGCAGGGATCCCTTAAAGTCAGGCGTGGAGGCCAAGACGATGGGCAGATCCTGCAATTGCGGCTGGCGTCGGCGCAGCTCCCGCAGGATGCGCGGCATATCGTCCCCGCGGGTTTCCGTGAGGCCGGTGGTCAGAAGACCAATCAGCTCCGGCTGGGCCTTCTCCACCAAGGTGAGGATGGCAGCTTCGACATTCTCCTCGCCTCCCAAGATGGTGTCCACTTCGGACATGGCAGTGGTGGACATGGGAATGGCCTCGCGGAAATGACGTACCAGCAGCGCTTTGGCAAAGGCCGTACAGCCTTGGGAACCGTGGAAGAGCGGCAGACAGCCCTTGATCCCCAGAAAGGCCAGGGCCGCCCCCAGCGGAGCGCTGAGTTTGAGGGGGTTGACGCTGAGGGGCTTGCGTTCTTGAATCAACTGGGCCATCCTCCCACCTCCTTTGCTGCTGAGGTCTCCCAGGGGGCAGGCCGTCGCAACTGCTCCCAAATGGGACTGTGGAGGGCGGCATCGATCTCCCGCGCCAAGTTCACCAGGCCGCGATAGCCGGCATAGGCATGGTGCCGCTCCTGGTTGATGTCCAGAAAGGGGATGCGGGCCTTGAGGGCGGTGTACTGGTTGCGTCCGCCGGCGATGAGCAAGTCCGCTTTCGTGCGCTCCACCACCTTGAGCAGCTCTTGCGGGCTGCCCTTGTCCAAGAGAATGCCATCCTGGCCAAGCAGCTCGCGGATGCGGGCTTTGTCTTCTTCGGTGCTTTTGCGGGTGCTGGTGGCCGTTACCTGCATCCCCAGATCTCGAGCGGCGGAGATGATCGACCAACTTTTCACCCCGCCGGTATAAAGGACAACTCGTTTGCCCGCCAGCCGCTGCCGGTAGGGGGCCAAAGCCGCCTCGGTGGCGCGAGTTTCCCGCTCGATGAGGGCCTCGGTACGCTCCTGCAGTTCGGGATCCTTCAGCCCTTGGGCAATGGCCCGTAGGCAGTGGTTCATCTCCTGCAGCCCGTAAAAGGAAGCCTCAATGTAGGGGATCCCATAGCGCTCCTGCATCTTGCGGCCCACATTGAGCAAGGCTTTAGCGCAGATGAGGACGTTCAGCTTGGCCCGGTGGGCGGTACAGATCTCGTGGTAGCGGCCATCGCCGGTGATCTTGGCCAAGATGCGGATCCCCAGCTCGTCAAACAGAGGCAAGACATCCCACAGCTCGCCAGCAATGTTGTACTCGCCGATGAGGTTAATGTCGCGGGGAGTGGTGTACTCCGGGGAGGCGGTGCCGATAACATAGTCCAGCAGGGCTTCTCCGGCCAGACGGTTGCCTAGGTTTTTGCTGCCCACAAAGCCGGGCGCATTCACCGGAATGACCGGGATCCCAAGCTGGCGGCTGGCCCGCTGACACACGGCCTCCACATCGTCGCCAATGAGGGCAGTTACACAAGTGAGATAGACAAAAATGGCGGCAGGCTGGTATTTGGCCTGCAAGTCAAGGATGGCCTGGAACAGCTTTTCCTCCCCCCCGAAGATGATCTCGTTCTCGCTCAGATCGGTGGTGAAGCCCACCCGATAAAGCTGGGGGCCAGAAGAGAGGCTGCCCCGCGTCCCCCAAGAGTTGCCGCTGCAGGCGATTGGCCCATGCACCAGATGGGCGGCATCGGCGATCGGCACCAGGGCAATCGAAGCCCCGTCAAAGGCACAGCCTCCCTGCGCTCCTCCTGGCTTGGCTTGCTCGGCACAGACTTTGTTTTTGCCTTTGCCGTCTTTCTTGTGGTTGTGCTCGCAGGCGGTCTCGTTGAGCAGCTCCGCCACTTTAGTCCGGCTGATCAAGGGCATGATGGGATCTCCTGAGAAGAGGGGGGCTGGGGTTGAGCCGCGGCTTCGGCCAGGTAAGCCGCCGCCCGCAGCCGCAGGGCAATGATCTCCTCGTAGAAGGGGTTGATGCGACAGAGGGCCGGAATGTGGACGGTGCGGGATCCCAGTCGGATATCCCGCTCAAAGGGGCAGGAAGCCGGGATCAAACGGCAAATCCAACGCGCCTGCCGGGATCCCCGAATTTCAATGCTGTTGAGCCAGCGGCGCGGCCACTTCAGGGCGGATCTGAAAATTGAGTTCAAAACCAGGCCGAGCCATCCCAAAGGGTTGCCGACTCTGGGATAGGGAAGAGAAGGGTAGGGATAAGTCATGGCTTAAACCTCCGAATGGGTAGAATTGGTAACAAGAGGAGGGGGAGCACACCATTCAAAAATCTGCTCCAGTTGCTCCAAGGAAATCAGCCCGTAATGCCAAAGAATCATGGGCAAAGGGCCCTGTTCACACCCATGCCGTTTCAGGGCGAAGGTGAGGGCGGATTCCGGGATCCCAAGCTCAACTTGCAAAAACTGCAGCAGCGGCGCCCGATCGGGGGTAAGCATGGCAGAGTCTCCCAAAACGAGGGGTGGGCGTAGATGGGCAAGCTAGGATGGGGACAAGCCCAAAACCAAGCTGTCGGCAGCCAGAAAGTGGGCCAGGTGAAAGGCCCGTTCTTCCGTCCGCAGCAAAATCTGCTCGTAGAGGTGACGGGTGGCGCGATCCCCAACACTTTCCGCCAGAGCCGCCTGGCGACGCAGCAGATCGATTAGGCTTTGCTCGGCCCGCAAATCCGCTTCCAGCATGGGCCGCACGGCCAATGCATCGTCCCCTTCCGGGCTGAAGCAGCACAGCTCCGCCAGCTTGGCAAAGCTGGAGGCCGGGATCCCACCTAGGCCGTTCAGGCGCTCCCCCACCTCATGGGCGTGGTTCTGAACTTCCTGTAGACTTTCGTTGAAAAATTGGTGAATTGAGTAGAACTCTGCTCCTTCGACAACCAGATGGTGCTTCAGATACTGCAAATACAGCCCCTGAAGACTGGCCCAAACTAGGTTGAGGCCCTCGCAGATGGGAACCGTGATCTCCCGTCCCAGATGAACGGGGTTGTCTCGGACTTGTTGGAAGGAGTGAGTCGAGGGGGATGGAGTGCTCATTGGCGCTACCAAAACGAGGTGAACAGGAGAAGCAAGGAGGCAAACGGCAGAGGTTCAGGGGTGGTCATCCCCTCCTGCAGATCTCTCAGGGGGATCCCAGGTCTGGAGAGACCAGCAGCGATCCAACCAACTCAGCCAGCCAGAGCGGTTGAGGGTGAAAAGGCGGAGCACACTGTGGACGAGGAGGGCTTCGGTGGGGGTGCGAATCATCACCCACAGTTGGCCGGTCGGGGTACAGCCACAGGTCAAATCCAGCTCCTGCAGACGGTAGAGAATCCGCCAGCGATCGCAACGGGGCACCTGCAGCACTTCAGCCGTTTTCGGTGGGGGAGAAACAAGGGGGGACATAAGCTCACCGGTTGGGAAGCAGGGGGCGAGTCTCAACAGAGGGGCAGAACCGTTGGGGTTCTGTTCCCCCGCTTATATCCCCCGCTTATAGCAAGCGGCTGCAGGGGCTCAGGCTTGGCAGCGGGCGATCAGGACTGATTGAGTTATTGCTGATGTACTCAAGCCCTGGAAGCTTGGCCCAGAGCGCAAAAAAAGTTTTTCTGGGGATAGGGGGTTGAGTCTTTTGCCTGCAGGGATCCGGTATTTTTGGGGAAGGGTATGGGTATTTGAGCGAGTACATCCCCCCTGTCACAACAAGAAAGTCCGACGGCCTGCCGCCGCAATAGTCTTCACTTCCTTGGCGAGGACTTTGCCCCAGGGGGATCTTTCCTCAAACTCAAACGGCTATTTTCAATACACTTTTGGGCTGATACGATATTAAATCGTAGCAATTGATGCAAAACGCAGCCGAGGCTGCGGCGCTTGAGTGCATCTGAGCAGATTTTTAGTATTTCTTAAGCATTGCCCCAAGCCCTTGTCGAATCAGGGATTCCGGGGATCCTCCCCACAGCCGGATCCCCCGCCCCTTTGGGTCAAAATACGGCATCCCCGGCCTTGAAAAACCAGACCCTCGACCCCTAAAAAAAGTTGGATTCGGCCTGCCATCGGGCCTTTGCAGGTCTTGAGTACAGAGCCAATAAACTCGATCAGTTCTACCGGTGCTGAGTGCAACGGAGCAGCCAGAGGGCAGTTGATATAACCGCCAGTAACGTTCTATCCCCTGGTTGACCCCGCCATGCTGCCCCTTTCAACTCCGCCCCGCCAGGGATCCCCTTCCCCATCGGCCTGCGCTTGCAGCAGCAGCCCCCGCCAGGCCCTCCCCCCTCATCTGCAGCAGCGCATCGCCACCCATCCCTGCTACAGCGAAGCGGCTCACCATCACTACGCCCGCATGCACGTGGCGGTAGCCCCCGCCTGCAACATCCAGTGCAACTACTGCAACCGCAAGTTCGACTGTGCCAACGAGAGCCGGCCCGGTGTGGTCAGCGAGCTGCTGACCCCGGCGGAAGCCGCCCACAAAGTGCTGGTGATTGCCGGCAAGATCCCGCAACTGACGGTGGTGGGCATTGCTGGGCCTGGGGATCCCTTGGCCAACCCCAAGCAAACCTTCGAAACCTTTGCCCGCATCGCCGAGAAAGCCCCGGATCTCAAGCTCTGCCTTTCCACCAACGGCCTGATGTTGCCGGACTACATCGACGAGATCAAACGGCTGAACATCGACCACGTCACCCTGACCATCAACATGGTGGATCCGGAGATCGGGGCCAGGATCTACCCCTGGATCCGCTGGCGGCGCAAGCGCATTCGAGGGGTGGAGGCAGCCCGCATCCTGCACGAACGGCAGATGGAAAGCCTGGATCTGCTGCGGGAGGCAGACATCCTCTGCAAAGTCAACTCCGTTCTCATTCCCGGCATCAACGACACCCACCTCTTGGAAGTGAACCGGGTGATTCAGGAGAAAGGGGCTTTCTTGCACAACATCATGCCCCTGATCTCGGCGCCCGAACACGGCACTTACTTCGGCCTCATCGGCCAGCGGGGCCCCACCCCTCAGGAGTTGAAAGCCCTGCAAGATCGGTGCTCCGGCAACATGCGGATGATGCGCCACTGTCGCCAGTGTCGGGCGGACGCGGTGGGCCTTCTGGGGGAAGACCGCAGCCAAGAGTTCACCAAGGAGCGCTTTATGCAGATGACCCCCGAGTACGACCCCGAAAAACGCCGCCAGGTCCAGGCAAGCATTGCCCAACTGCAAGCTCAGCAGCAGGCAGCCCCGACCCACTGGACAGCCGACCTGCCTCCCGACAGCCCCTCCATCCTGGTGGCCGTGGCCAGCAAAGGCGGTGGCTTGGTCAATCGCCACTTCGGCCATGCGCGGGAGTTTTTGATCTACGAGGTCAACGCCCGTGGGGCGCAGTTTGTCGGCCACCGCAAGATCCCGCAGTACTGCCACGGGGGATCCGGCGAGGACAACAACCTAGAGCAAATTCTGGATCTCATCAGGGATTGCCGAGCTGTATTGGTCTCCAAGATCGGCGATTGCCCCATGAAGCGTATTCGCGAGGCCGGCATCGAAGTGGTGGAAGACTACGACCTCATTGAAACGGTGGCCCTCAAGTTTTACCGCACCTGGTTGGTCAACCAGGCCCTGGACAGCAAATCTTCCCGATCTTGAGACCTCATCTTTTGGAGACGCGGCCATGGCTACTGTAACTGCTCTCACCAAAGGCGGACTGCCCTGGATCCCACAGTTTATCGAAAGCCTGGATATCACCCGCTGCCTCGGCTGTAGCCGTTGCCTCAAAGTCTGTGGCCGGGGTGTGTTCGCCCTCAGAGCCCTCAACGAAGACGGCGAGTTTGTCGAAAACGAAGAGGAAGAAGAAAGTGAGCGCAAAGTGATGACCATCCTCAATGCCGCCCTCTGCATCGGCTGTCAGGCTTGCGCCCGCATTTGCCCAAAGCAGTGCCATTCCCACGCTCCGCAAGCCGTTTAACGTTGCCCAACCCCTACCTTGTATCGATTCGGAGCCTGTATGAACCCCGTGATCTACCTGGACAACAACGCCACCACCGCCGTGGATCCCCTGGTTCTGGAGGCGATGCTGCCCTATTTGCAGACCTTCTACGGCAACCCCTCCTCGATGCACAGTTTTGGCGGCCAGGTGGGGCGTGCCCTCAACCAAGCCCGCGAACAGGTGGCAGCCCTTCTGGGAGCCGACCCGACGGAGATCGTCTTCACCAGTGGCGGCACCGAAGGCAACACCACGGCCATTTATGCAGCCTTGGCAGCCCAACCCCAGAAGCGCCACATCATCACCACGCAGGTAGAGCACGCCTCGGTGCTCAACGTCTGCAAGCACCTGGAAAAACAAGGCTACCGCGTCACCTACCTCTCGGTGGATGAGCAAGGCTGCCTGGACTTGCTGGAGCTGGAGGCAGCCCTGACCGGCGATACTGCCCTGGTGAGCTGCATGGCCGCCAACAACGAGACGGGCGTGCTTTTCCCCATCGAGGCGGTGGGATCCCTGGCTCGCAGCTATGGGGCTGTTGTCCATGTGGACGCAGTACAGGCGGTGGGCAAGATCCCTCTCGATCTGCAGCGCCTGCCAGTGGATCTCCTCACCCTTTCCGGGCACAAGCTGCATGCCCCCAAGGGGATCGGCGCTCTCTATGTGCGGCGGGGCTTGCGCTTCCGTCCGTTGCTGCTGGGAGGGCATCAGGAGCGAGGCCGCCGCGCCGGGACGGAAAATGTGCCGGGCATCATCGCCCTGGGCAAGGCAGCGGAGCTGGCCCAAGCCCACCTGGGGGATCCCCATGAGCGGCTGCTGCGGGATCGCTTGGAGCAGGGCTTGCTACAGCGGATCCCGGATGTCCAGGTTAACGGCCACCCCACTCAGCGGCTGCCCAACACCACCAACTTGGGCTTCAAGTTCGTGGAAGGGGAAGCGATCCTCTTCTGGCTGAACAAATACGGCATCTGCGCCTCCTCCGGCTCCGCCTGCACTTCCGGATCCCTGGAACCCTCCCATGTGCTGCGGGCCATGCGCCTGCCCTACACCGTTTTGCACGGCTCGATCCGCTTCAGCCTCTCCCGCTTTACCCAGCCGGCAGAGGTGGAGCGGGTGCTGGAGGTTTTGCCGGGGATCATTGAGCATTTGCGGGCCATCTCCCCCTTCAGCCACGAGGCGGAAGACTGGCTGCAACAGCAGGAACGGGAACTGGCTCGCCGCTGACCCCCCTCAAACTCATCTTCCCTCGACCGTTAGCATCCTCAACTCAGGATCCAGCCATGTGGGACTACAGCGAAAAAGTTTTGGAACTCTTCTACCACCCCAAAAACCAAGGGGCGATGGATCCCAGCTCCGAGCCCGGTGTTCGGGTGGTGGTTGGAGAAGTGGGCAGCATCACCTGCGGCGATGCCCTGCGGCTCTACTTAAAGGTGGACGAGGCCAGCGAGCGCATCTTGGCTGCCAGCTTCCAAACCTTCGGCTGCACCAGCGCCATTGCCTCTTCCTCGGCTCTGACGGAGCTGATCACCGGCCTCACTCTGGATGAAGCCCTGCGGATCGACAACCGCCAAATCGCTGACTACCTGGGCGGCCTGCCCCCCGCCAAGATGCACTGCTCGGTGATGGGGCAAGAGGCTCTGGAGGCAGCCATCTACAGCTATCGCGGCCTTCCTCTGCCTGACCACACGGATGATGACAGCGCTTTGGTCTGCTCCTGCTTTGGCGTCAGCGAGCAAAAGATCCGCCGCCTGATCCGGGAAAACCACCTCACCTCCGCTGAGGAAGTAACAGCCTACAGCAAAGCGGGTGGTGGCTGTGGTTCCTGCCTGGCCCAGATTGAAGACCTGATTGCCGCTGTTCTGGCCGAGACTGACGCAACCCCTTCAGAAGATTCAAGAAATTCAAAAGGGAACTCCCAAAACCAGACAGAGCCCTCTCCCGCTGCTCCCTCTCCCCTCACCACCTTGCAAAAGATCGCCCGCATTCAGGCCGTCCTGGAGGAGGAAGTTCGCCCGCTGCTGTTGGCCGATGGCGGCGATGTGGAGCTGTACGACCTGGAAGGGGATCAGGTGTGGGTGCGCCTCAAGGGATCCTGCACCACCTGCCCCAGCCAGCAAAACACCCTGCGGTTGCTCATCGAAACCCGCCTGCAAGAACAGGTGTGGCCCACTTTAACCGTGCATGCCCTCTAGTTCCCCATTCTCGATAAGCCTGAGAGCCCTATGATCTGCCCCACTGTTACTCCCCGTCGCTTCCCCCATCTCCTGCCTCGATTCGGGAGAGCCCCACCGTTCAACCGGTTTGCTTTTGGATTCCAAGGGATCCAAGGCTGCCTTCCCGCGAGCTGAAATCCTTTGCAGTAAGGATCCCGTCTCGCTAATGCGACCAGTTGCGCCCATTGGCAAGAGATTTCTAACCCTTAAGTCGCCCTCAAGTTTTTCCTCAAGTCTTCATTAGGAGAACTGAACCATGAGACAAATTGCATTCTACGGCAAAGGCGGTATCGGCAAATCCACTACCTGTCAGAATACCGTTGCCGGTATGGCCGAATTGGGACAGCGGATCATGATCGTCGGCTGCGACCCGAAAGCCGATTCCACCCGCCTCATGTTGCACTGCAAAGCCCAGACCACCGTCCTTCACCTGGCTGCTGAGCGGGGATCCGTAGAAGACGTGGAGCTGGAAGAAGTGGTTCTCACCGGCTACCGAGGGGTGCGCTGCGTGGAATCCGGTGGCCCCGAGCCTGGTGTTGGCTGTGCCGGACGAGGCATCATCACCGCCATCAATTTCTTGGAAGAAAACGGAGCCTACGAGGATCTGGACTTTGTCTGCTACGACGTGCTGGGGGACGTGGTCTGCGGCGGTTTTGCCATGCCCATTCGGGAGGGCAAGGCCCAAGAGATCTACATTGTTTGCTCCGGCGAAATGATGGCCATGTATGCGGCCAACAACATCGCCCGCGGCGTGCTGAAATACGCCTACTCCGGCGGCGTGCGCTTGGGTGGCTTGATCTGCAACAGCCGCAAAGTGGATCGCGAGATCGAGCTGATCGAAGCTCTGGCCGAAAAGCTCAACACCAAAATGCTGCACTTCATCCCCCGCGACAATGTGGTTCAGCACGCAGAATTGCGCCGCATGACGGTGATCGAGTACTCCCCCGACTGCAACCAAGCTGACGAGTATCGGGCCTTGGCCAAAAAGATCATCAACAACACGGATCTGAGGATCCCCACCCCCATCTCTATGGATGAGCTGGAACAGTTGTTGATAGAGTTCGGCGTTTTGGACGACGACCAGAAAATCGCCCACCTCATCGGCAAAACCGAAAAAGAGTTGGCCCCAGTGTGAACTTAAAGATGGGCTGGGGGTGGATCCCTTCCTCCCTCGGCCCTCGGTTCCCCCTAGTTTCTTTCTCAAAAAAATCCAGTAGATGAGGCTCTTCCCATGACTACTCCAAAAAGCGCCCTCAAAGAGGAAAACCGAAAAGTTATTGCAGAAGTTCTGGAAACCTATCCGGAAAAGGCCAAGCAAAAGCGAGCCAAACACCTCAACGTCTACGACAAGGGCAAAACGGATTGCGGAGTAAAGTCCAACATCAAGTCGATCCCCGGCGTCATGACCACTCGCGGCTGTGCCTATGCCGGTTCCAAGGGGGTGGTGTGGGGGCCGGTCAAAGACATGATCCACCTCAGCCATGGCCCCGTGGGCTGCGGCTACTACTCCTGGTCGGGAAGGCGCAATTACTACGTCGGCACAACCGGGGTAGATACCTTCGTTACCATGCAGTTCACCTCCGATTTTCAGGAGCGAGATGTGGTGTTCGGGGGGGACAAAAAACTGGCCAAACTCTTGGTGGAAGCCAGCGAACTCTTCCCCTTGGCCAAAGGCATTACCATCCAGTCCGAATGCCCCGTCGGCTTGATCGGGGATGACATCGAGGCAGTGGCCAAGAGAGTTTCCAAAGAAATTGGCAAGCCGGTGGTGCCGGTGCGCTGCGAGGGCTTTCGGGGGGTTTCCCAGTCCCTGGGCCACCACATTGCTAACGATACAGTGCGGGACTGGGTTCTGCCCATTGCTGACAAGAAAGCCAAGGAGGGATCCCTCAACTTTGAGCCCGGCCCTTATGATGTGGCCCTGATTGGGGACTACAACATCGGCGGCGACGCCTGGTCTTCCCGGATTTTGCTGGAAGAGATGGGCCTGCGGGTGGTGACCCAGTTCTCCGGCGATGGCACCTGGAACGAGATGTTGCTTGCCCCCCGGGTAAAGCTGAATCTCATCCACTGCTACCGCTCCATGAACTACATCTGCCGCCACATGGAGGAAGCCTACGGGATCCCCTGGCTGGAGTTCAATTTCTTTGGCCCCACCCAAATTGCCAAGTCGCTGCGGGCCATCGCCCAGCGGTTCGACGAGACCATCCAGGCCAAGGCAGAGCAGGTGATCGCCAAGTACAAGCCCCAGAGCGAGGCCATCATTGCCAAGTACCGTCCCCGCCTGGAGGGCAAGCGGGTGATGCTGATGGTGGGCGGACTGCGGCCCCGCCACGTCATCCCGGCCTTCCGGGAGCTGGGCATGGAGGTGATTGCCACCGGCTACGAATTCGGCCACGGCGACGACTACAAGCGCACCACCCAGTACATCGATGATGGCACCCTCATCTACGATGACGTGTCCGGCTACGAGTTTGAAGAATTTGCCAAGAGGTTGAAGCCAGATCTCATCGCCTCCGGCATCAAGGAGAAGTACGTCTTTCAAAAGATGGCTTTGCCCTTCCGCCAGATGCACTCTTGGGACTACTCCGGCCCCTACCACGGCTACGACGGCTTTGCCGTGTTCGCTCGCGATATGGATTTGGCTTTGAATAGCCCCACCTGGGATCTGGTCAAAGCCCCCTGGAAATCCTAGCTTGCCGCCGGGATCCCAGACGCGAACGGCCCTTCCTTCCCCTGCCCCTCATTAGGAGACCGACCATGCCGCAAGATATCCAAGACATCAAAGATCATGCCCGCCTGTTTCAAGATCCGGAATATCAGGCGCTTCTGCAGTGCAAGCAAACCTTTGAAGATCTCCCTTCCCCGGAAGAAGTGGCCCGGGTGGCCGAATGGACAAAATCTTGGGAATACCGGGAGAAAAACTTTCAGCGGGAAGCTTTGACGATAAACCCTGCCAAAGCCTGCCAACCCTTGGGGGCCATCTTCGCCGCTGTCGGCTTCGAGGGAACTTTGCCCTTCGTCCATGGATCCCAGGGGTGTGTGGCCTATTTTCGCACCCATCTCACCCGCCACTTTAAGGAGCCCTTTTCGGCGGTCTCCACCTCGATGACGGAAGATGCGGCGGTGTTTGGCGGCCTCAAAAACCTAATCGAGGGACTGGAAAATGCCTACGCCCTCTACAAGCCCAAGATGATCGCCGTGTGCACCACCTGCATGGCGGAGGTGATCGGGGATGACCTGGGGGCCTTCATCACCACGGCCAGAAATGAGGGAGTGATTTCCCGCGACTTCCCGGTGCCCTATGCCCACACGCCAAGCTTTGTGGGATCCCACATCACCGGCTACGACAACATGCTCAAGAGCATTCTCAGCACCCTCACCGAGCCGGTGGGCCGCACGGGTAGCAATGGCTACATCAACGTCATCCCCGGTTTCGATACCTACATGGGCAACTTGCGGGAGATCAAGCGCATCTTCGGCTTATTCGGGATCCCGCTGACCCTGCTGGCGGACAACTCCGACTATTTGGATTCGCCCAACGACGGCACTTTCCACATGTATCCCGGAGGAACCCCTTTGGAGGCGGCTGCCCAATGCCTCAACGCCGAGGCTACTTTTTCCTTCCAGCGCTACACCACGCCCAAGACCCTGGAGTTTCTAGCAGAGGCCTCGGGTCGGCCCACCCTGACGGCGCGGCCAGTGGGTATTCGGGGCACGGATGAGTTTTTGATGCAGCTATCCCAGTTAACGGGCAAGCCCATTCCCGCCGAGCTGGAGATCGAACGGGGCCGGGCGGTGGATGCTTTCACGGACTCCCAAGCGTGGATCCACGGCAAGCGGGTAGCCCTGTATGGGGATCCGGATCTGGTGATGGGCTTGCTGAGCGTATTGCTGGAGCTGGGGGCCGAGCCGATCCATGTGGTGGTGACCAACAGCAACGAGGAGTTTGAGACCGAGGCGCGGACGCTGCTGGCCTCTAGCCCCTATGGGCAGGGGGCAACCGTCTGGGGGGGCAAGGATCTCTGGCATCTGCGCTCTCTGATGTTCACCGAGCCGGTGGATCTGCTGATCGGCAATTCCTACGGCAAATACCTATGGCGGGATACGGGCACGCCTTTGGTGCGCATCGGCTACCCCATCTTCGACCGCCACCATCTGCACCGCTACCCCACCTATGGCTATGTGGGGGCGCTCAACCTCCTTAACTGGATTGTCAACACCATTCTGGATGAGGCAGATCGGCGCAGCATCATCCCCGGCAAAACCGATTTTTCCTTCGACTTAATTCGTTGATGGCCAGAGCAGCGGGATCCCAAAGGCCGGACTTTGTCGGACTTTGTCAAGGATCCCCTGCTCCAAAGACTCCACCCCGCTAAGAGGAACAGCCAAGCCTTACAGGAATCTGATGAATTCTGCGGCAACTTGGTTGAGCTTTCTACCCTGGACATGATTGCCCTGACGCAACCGGGGTCCCGCTAGCGGTGCGGAGCACCATCGACGGTTACCGATTGCCTAGGCGGGCCGTAGGTCTTGGAGGATGGATCCCATGAATTCCTCTATCACCATCAACGACACCACCCTGCGCGATGGGGAGCAAGCAGCAGGGGTAGCCTTCCAAATCCCCGAGAAGATCTCCATTGCCGCCCTCTTGGATGCCATTGGCGTACCCGAAATTGAGGTGGGGATCCCGGCCATGGGCGCCGTGGAAACGGAAGCCATTCGCGCCATGCTCAGCCTGGGGCTGCGGGCCCACCTGCTGGGGTGGAACCGGGCTGTGCCCAGCGATATCCTCGCCTCTATTCGTTGCGGCCTCAAGCGGATCCACATCTCCGTGCCGGTCTCGGATCGGCAAATCGCTGCCAAGTTCCAAGGGGATCGCCCTCGGCTGCTGCGACAGTTGCGCCAATGCGTGGAGATGGCCTTGGAGCAAGGGCTGTGGGTCTCGGTGGGGGCAGAAGATGCCAGCCGCACCCCCCTGGAGCAGGTGATCGAGTTGGCCCAAATGGCCCAAAGCTGGGGCTGTCGGCGCTTCCGCTACTGCGATACGGTGGGCGTTTTGGATCCTTTTAGCACCTACAAGCAGATTCGCCGTCTGGTGCGGGCCATCGATATCCCTGTGGAGATGCATACCCACGACGACCTGGGCATGGCCACTGCCAATGCCTTGGCCGGAATCCGCGCCGGCGCTCAGTCGGTAAACACCACCGTCAACGGCTTGGGGGAACGGGCCGGCAATGCCCCCTTGGAAGAGGTGGTGATGGCTTTGCGCTACACCTTGGGGATCGACGTTGGGGTGGATACCTGCCGTCTGCGGGAGCTGTCTCAACAGGTGGCACGGGCCAGCGGTGCTCCCCTCCCCCCCTGGAAGGCCATCGTCGGTGACAACGCCTTTGCCCACGAGTCGGGCATTCACGCTGCAGGGGTGCTACGGGATCCCCAGACCTATGAGCCTTTCCCACCAGAAGCCGTGGGCAGCCAGCGGCGGCTGGTGTTGGGCAAACACTCCGGCAGGCATTTGCTGCTCCAGATCCTCAAGGAACACGGGATCCCTGTCGAGCAGATCCCACCTGGCCAACTGGAAAAGCTCCTGGAACAGGTGCGGCAGCACGTCACCCACTGCAAGCATCCGATCCCGCCCGCGGAGCTGGCCCGTTATTGCCGCGCAACGCTGACGGAATGGGCGCAACACACTCCAGAACCCATCCCAGAGGAGAGCCATCCCGATGTTGTCTAACCGCTTGTCCGGAAAGGAAACTTCCAAATCTCAGGCCATTTTGGCAGCCGTGTCTCGACGGGCGCGCCAAGTAGGCCGCAGCCTAACCCGCCAAGAGCTTTGTCAGGTGCTGGCAGAAATCACAGGAGGTACCCCATGAGCGACGAACTGGAGCTGGATCGCCCTCCCCAATTTGAGCTGGGCGACAAAGTCCGCATCCGTAAGGTCATCCGCAACGATGGCACCTTCTTCGGCCAGCCGGTGGGGAAAATCTTGGCCGTTCCGGGCGACGAAGGTTACGTGATTTCCATTGGCACCTTTCTACAACGGTTTTACGTCTATGCCGTCCACTGCTTGGCCAAAGGCTTGGTGGTGGGGTGCCGTGCCCAAGAGCTGGAACTTGTGGAGAAAGGGCTATGAAAGTCATCCTGCACGAAAGTGCCTACGGGCATTTGATGGTCTACGTTCCCAAAAAAGATCTGGAAGAATCGGTTGTGGCCACCCGTTCAGAGGCCGGGGAAACCATTTTCACCTTGAGCAACGGTTGGGAATTGTCCATCCCGGAGCTGCCGGAGCCTTTGTCTCTGCCCAAGACGGTAGAGGCCAAACGCCTCTAGCCAACGGTTGGCTGAACAATTCAAGCAATTCTATTCCTATCGGCTCATCCTCGAAAGGGCTGAGAGAATGGGTTGAACTCAGCTGTGACATACTCCCATCGCTGACCCTACAGGTACAGCGTGGGCTTCGCGCTTCATCGGGGAGCCTTCGCAAGAACCCTCCACGCGCAGACACGG
>NZ_JANSHQ010000019.1:0-2555 GCF_047461715.1 Synechococcus sp. R8-2
TGCCGCCAAACTCATCCACCACGATCCCCAGGTGTTGGCGAGAGCGCAGCATTTCCTTGAGCAACAAGCTGACCCGCTTGGTGTCCGGCACAAAAAAAGGCGGTGCCATCGCCTGGGTCACTTCGGCATTGCCTTTTTGATCGAGATAGCGCAAGGCTTGCTTGAGGTGGATAATGCCGACGATCTCGTCCTTGGATTCTCCCTGCACGGGGATGCGCGAGTAGCCCGTTTCCAAACAGAGCTTCACCACATCCTGCAGTGTTTTGTCGTGGGAGATGGTCTCCATTTTAACTCTGGGCTTGGCCACGTCCCGCGCCTGCAGCAAGTCCAAAGCCAAGGCCCCACGGAACAGCCGCCGTTTTTGCCAATCCAGCAGCCCCCGCTGCCCCAACACATCGATCAGCAGCTCCAAATCCTTGAGAGAAGCAGTGGCCGTCAGCGGGGAGAATTCCAATAGATTGAAGAGCCTGCTGACAACCCACTCAAAAGCGTCGCTAAAAGGGCGCAACAGCACCGATAGGACATGAACAGGCCGCACCACCCAGCGGAACACCCCTAGCGGATGGCTCACCGCTAAAGACTTTGGGGCTACTTCTCCAAAGAGGAGCACCACAATTGTGGTGGGCACGGTGGCGGCCAAAGCTCCAATCTGGGTTCCCAACAGTTCAATGGAGAGGGTTGTGGCCAAAGCGGCAATGCCGATGTTGACAAAGTTGTTCACCAGCAACAGGGTGGTGATCAGCCGCGAGCGCTGTTGTTGGGCCAGTCGATACAAGCCCTGTGGATCCCCTTGTTCTTCGATCAGAGATTCCAGGCGCAGGTTGTCCATGGCCGTGATGGCGGTTTCGGCCCCAGAGCAAGCTCCTGAGAGGAGCAGCAAAAAGGCCAAGAGGAAGACATTAACCATAGCGCTCCGTTCGCGACGGCGGAACGGGATACAGGTAGCATTGGCTCATCGAGAGAAAAGCGGGTCGGCCTATTTCCATCATCAACGGGATCCCCTCCGGCACCTCAACACCTCGGTGGTTTTGCCAAAGTTCATCACTCAACCCATAGCTCGGCATCCGTGCCCCCTCATCAACTGCATCTTCAACGAAAATCTTCAATGAGAAATGAGAGAGGGATCAAGCTGTTCAAACCGGCCAGCTCCCTGAAAATCATGCGGAAATCTGACTTGTCCCGTTGATTTAGTCTTGATTGAGTCAAAGCTACTGATCTAAACGGGCCGGGCCAGATCGCTCCAAAAGCTGCCGGTACAACATGACAATCTTGTCTTGCACCTCGGATTGGCTCAGGTGATCTGTGTCGATCAAGATGGCATCGGGGGCAGGCCGCAAAGGAGAAATCAGCCGTTCGCTATCACGGCGATCCCGCTGCTCGATTTGCGCTTTCAATTCTTCGAGAGGTACCATTTGCCCTTGAGCTTGGAGTTGGTGTTGCCGACGCTGCGCCCGCTCCCCGACAGAAGCGGTCAAGAAAACCTTCAGCTCTGCATCAGGAAAGACGTGGGTGCCGATATCCCGCCCCTCCAAGACAGCACCGCCATCCCGGCCAATGCTGCGTTGCCGCTTCACCAGCTCCTGGCGTACTCCCGGCACTGCCGCCACGTGAGAGACCCAGCGGGTCACTTCCGGAGAGCGAATGGCCTGGGTAATTTCTTCGCCATCGGCCCAGATGCGGGTCGGCTCTGTCGAAGAGGTGCCACTTTGCAGGGTGAGCTGGGTTTGGGCGGCCAGTTGGGTGAGTTGCTCGGCATCGTCCAAAGGGATCCCCCGTTGCAGTGCCAGCCAGGTGATGGCTCGATACATGGCCCCCGTGTCCAAGTACAAAAGCTGCAGCTGGGCGGCTACTGCCCGCGCCACGGTGGATTTTCCGGCTCCAGCCGGGCCGTCGATGGCAATCAGCGGGCGACGCGGGGGAGAGGTCGTGCCGGAAGAGGGCGGTGCCGCATGCTGGACTCTCTCCGGCGAGGGATCCCCTTGCTCTGGGGAAAGGAGCAGGTTGTCGATCAGGCGAGTCTGCCCCACATAGGCAGCAATGGCCAGCAGGCCCTTGTCTTCCACCCGCGGCAGCGGTTGCAGCGTTTGGGGATCCACCAATTCCAGGTATTGCAGTTGCAGCTCTGGGGTATGCTCCAGCTCAGCACGGGCGGCGGCAAGGATCCCTTCTGCTGAGGGATCCCCGGCCTGCCAATGGTCATATCCCCGACGCAAGGCCCGGTACAGCCCGGCAGCCACCTGTCGTTCAGCAGCAGAAAGGTAGCGGTTGCGGGAGCTACAGGCGAGGCCATCGGCTTCTCGCACCGTGGGGCAGGGAACAATCGTGGTGGGTATTTGCAGATCCCGAACCAAACGCTGAATGATCGCCAGTTGCTGGGCGTCTTTTTGGCCGAAGTAGGCCCGCTGCGGCTGCACCAGGTTCAGCAGTTGCAGCACAATGGTGGCTACACCGCGAAAGTGGCCAGGTCGGTGGGGGGCGCAGAGGGTCTGCAGAAGGGATTCGGGGGGCATGACCCAGGTGCGGTCGCTTCCGGTTGCGGGGTCGGCTCCCATCTC
>NZ_JANSHQ010000020.1:0-4619 GCF_047461715.1 Synechococcus sp. R8-2
CAAACTAGATTGAGACACCCCCTAAACGCTCCGCGCCACTGCCCTCACCCCCATTCCTTCTCTCAGAGGGAGAAGGGGGCTAGAGGGAAATGTTTCATTCCGGTTTAATTGAGAATGCCAGAACACTGCGTGATCACCTCCCCCAACACCGCCAGCAACACCGGCACCCCCAGACGGATCCCGGAGACCAACAGCGAGATCAAACAAAAAGCTCCAAGTGAAAAGGCGTTCCAGCGAAGCTTGGCCCAGCACTCCATCAACAAATGCAGGCACAGGTGGGAGCAGATTCATCGCCGAGCTGGAAAGCCTATCATGGGATCCAGTATGGAATCCATTGTGTCAGCAGCGCAGGGCACTTTGACCCTTTCACCCTCCTCTTCTCCGCCAGACCCGCCAGCCAGTCTGACGGGCTCATTCCCCGCCGCTGACGCGGCAGGGATCACTTTGCCTTGGGCAGCGCAGCGGGATCCCATCCTTGTCCTCGGGGCTGGGCTGATGGGGCGTTTGTTGGCCGCCAGCCTTGTCGAGGTTGGGCATCCCGTCCGCATTGTGGAGGCGGCTCCTGCTGCTGCTGTTGAGAGCAGTGCTGCCCATTTTGCCGCTGCTATGCTGGCTCCCCTAGCCGAGTCTGCCATCGCCGAAGCCAGTGTGGTGGCCCAGGGGTACTATGCCCTCTCCCGCTGGCCCGCCCTTCTGGCCAGCCTGCCAGAGCCGGTTTTCTTTCAGCAGGAGGGCACTTTGATCCTCTGGCACCGCCAAGATGCCGGGGAAGCCAAGCGCTTCTCGGCGCTACTGGCCGCTGTGGGGGAACACCTCCCGCATCTCCCCCGCCCTCAGCCGCTGGATGCCCAGGCTATTGCCGAGCTGGAGCCATCGGTAGCCGGGCGATTTGCGCAGGGCCTGTATCTTCCCCAAGAGGGCCAACTGGACAACCGCCAACTGTTGGCAGCTTTACTGGCCAAGTTGCGGCAGCACGAGGTGGAAGTGGAGTGGGGTTGCCCCTGGGATCTGAAGCAGGCCCAAGCCTGGCAGCAACAAACCGGAGGCTGGGTTTTGGATTGCCGCGGCCTGGGATCCCAAAAAGAATGGGGCGGGCAAAAACTGCTGCGCGGAGTTCGGGGTGAGGTGGTGCGCCTGTATGCCCCGGAAGTCTCTTTGCGGCGCCCAACCCGGCTGTTGCATCCTCGCTATCCGATCTACATCGCTCCCAAGCCGGGACACCTGTTCGTAGTGGGGGCCACTGAAATCGAATCTGAGGATCGCTCGCCGGTGAGCGTCCGCTCCGCCCTGGAGTTGCTCAGCGCCGCCTACGCCGTACATCCTGCCTTTGCCGAAGCGCGTATCCTGGAATTGGGCAGCCAATGTCGTCCCACCTTGGCGGATAACCTGCCAGCCGTGGTGGAGCGCTCACCTCGCCTGTTGCAGATCAACGGCCTCTATCGCCATGGCTTTCTGATCTCCCCGGCCATCCACGATGCTGTCTTGGAGTATCTCCACCAGGGTAGTTGTCGCTTGGCCCAGCAGCTTGGGATCCCCTTTCAGGTGCAGGCTGCCCCTCTTTCCGGTGAGTCCCTGTCGCCATGCGTGTCTTGATCAACCAGAAGCCTTACGATTTGCCGGAAGGCACCACTTTGTCCGAAGCAGTGGCTCAGGTGGGGGCCAGCGGCCCTTTCGCGGTAGCGGTTAATCTGAAGTTTGTGCCACGTGCCCAATACGAGCAAACTCGTCTGCAAGAAGGCGACCAGGTGGAGATCGTCGCTCCGGTTGCCGGCGGCTAGCGCTCAAGTCCGCTTTTCTATCTGCCTCAGCCATGTCCACCCTTCTCCATTGCTCTCCCTCAACTCTGGCCGATGAGGATCCTTTGGTGCTCTATGGCCAACCGTTGCCCAGCCGTCTGATGTTGGGTACGGCTCGCTACCCTTCGCCGGCCATTTTGGAGCAGGCGGTGGCGCGCGCGCAGCCCTGTTTGTTGACGGTTTCTCTGCGGCGGCAAGGGGCACTGGGGCCAGAAACTTCCCAGAGGTTCTGGGCTCTGTTGCAGAAGATGGGGATCCCAGTTCTGCCCAACACCGCCGGCTGCCACAGCGTGCAGGAGGTGATCACAACGGCGGAGATGGCGCGGGAGGTGTTCGGCACCGACTGGATCAAGCTGGAGTTGATTGGGGATGACTACACGCTGCAGCCGGATACCCTACAACTGCCGACGGCAGCGGCTGAGCTGATCCGGCGCGGCTTCAAGGTGTTGCCCTACAGCACCGATGATCTGGTGTTGTGCCAGCGGTTGCTGGATGTCGGCTGTCAAGTGGTCATGCCCTGGGCGGCCCCCATCGGCACCGGGAAAGGCCCCCTCAACCCCTACAGCTTACGCCTGCTGCGGGAACGGATTGAAGCGCCGCTGATCGTGGATGCCGGCTTGGGTCTGCCCTCCCACGCCTGCCAGGTGATGGAGTGGGGGTTTGATGGGGTGCTGCTGAACACGGCAGTGGCTTTGGCTCGGGATCCGGTGGTCATGGCTGAGGCCTTTGCAGAAGCGGTGCGTTCAGGCCGCCGAGCTTACCTTGCCGGGGCCATGATCCCTCAGGAGACAGCTCAGCCCAGTACGCCCGTCCTTGGCACCCCCTTCTGGCATCAAGGCTAGAGTCTTTTGGGCCTGTTTAGGGTTGCCATCTCTCTTGGTTTTCGTCAGTGGTGTGGAGCGCGTTGAGCAGCTCATTCGGCAGGCTGCTATCGCGAATGGGCTTGGATCACCTGTAGGGCTCCCCCAGCGTGCAAGGTTTGCCGGATGGACTGCCACCCCTGCTGATGCAAATACTCGGGCAAATCCAGCTTGAGCAGCTCCCAAGCGGTCTCGGTTTCAAAAAGGGCCAGAAAGAGGGCCAGACCAGGCCAGATCAGGGGTTGCCGAGGCGCATGCAGATCCAGGATCAAGAGTCCTCCCCCCGGCTTGAGCACCCGCCACACTTCCCGCAGCACCTGCTCCAAGTCGGCGAAGGACAATTCGTGCAGAGCCAAGCTGGTATGCACCCAATCAAAGCTGGCATTGGGAAAGGGCATATCTTGGGCAAAGGCCTCCACAAACTCCACCTGGGGAAGGCGTTTGCGGGCTGCCGCTAGAGCTTTGGGGGAAGCATCCAGGCCCACCACCTGCTGGCTCAGCTCCGCCAACAGTGGGGTTACTTCAGCTGGGCCACAGCAGAGATCCAACACCCGCTCCTGGGGATGAATCTGGATCCCTTGTAGGGGCAATTTCCGCAGCCGCTCGTATCCCCCCACCGCCAGAGCAGCCCCGCGGCTGATGCTGCGGTAAAGCCAGGGAAAGCGGTAGCTCCAGTCGCGCAGGAAGGTGGCCACAGACAGGGATCCCTCAGAGTCTTTTTCAGCCTACCTGACCTACATCCATTGCAAACTGGTTTGAGACATATGTTTTTCTGGATTTTCTCGGGGTTGGCTTGGAACTCTCCTCTGCCGGCAGTCGTCTAAGAAGACGAGGCGTTTTAGGCTTTTTTCTGTCTACCCACTGCTGCTCTATGACTCAGTTTGAGCTGCCTCCCTCCCCTTCCGAGAAACCTGGCCGGCACAGCTTGGTTTGGTTGGTGGCTGCTGCAGGTCTGACGGTCTTGCTCTGGCAGCTCCCCTGGGGCAACTATATCCTCTACCCCTTTACGATTCTGGCCACCTGGTTTCATGAGATGGGCCACGGCTTGACGGCAGTGCTGTTGGGTGGGGAGTTTCATCGTCTGGAGATCTATCCCGACGGGTCGGGGTTGGCCTTTCACAGTGGGCACTTGTTTTTGGGGCCGGTGGGTCGAGCTTTGGTGGCCGCCGGCGGGCCAATGGGGCCCCCAATGGCCGGGGCGGTTTTTATCCTGGCTTCTCGTCGTCAAGGTACGGCCCAGTTGGGGTTGTTGGCTTTGGGATCCCTGCTGTTGCTGTCGGCGGTGCTCTGGGTGCGCTCTCTATTTGGCCTGTTGCTGATCCCGGCTATTGGGCTGGGGATCTTGGCGGTGGGCTGCTGGGCTTCCCCTTGGTTGCGGGGCTTTGCCGCACAGTTTTTGGGGGTGCAGGCCTGTGTGAGCACCTACCACCAGCTTGACTACTTGTTTACGGCCTCTGCCGTGATCAATGGGCAGGTGATCCACTCCGATTCCAGCCAAATTGCCCAAAACTTGTTCTTGCCCTACTGGTTTTGGGGAGGGGTGATGGCGGTCTCTTCTTTGGTGCTGCTGATAACCAGCTTGCAACTGACGTTCCGGGACTAGCCGGCGGGGGGCAAAGCCGCAATTTTGGCAGTGATTTGTGTCACGCAAAAATCCGTCCTCCATCACTGCCCAGTCGAGAAAACCGCCGCTACAGTAATGGGCAAGAGGAGTGAGGAGTTGAGGAGTGGAGCATGTGGCGGGATATTATCGGGCTGGCCCTGGCGGCGACCCTACTGTTGATCAGCAAAACCGCCGCAGACACGCTGGGCCAAAGCCAGGTGCAGACTTTCACCGAACCTGAGCCGATGCCCTACTCTGCACCGGTGGAATGAGGTACTTGAGTCTGCTGACGGAAGTCGTAGCGGCGTTGTCGTTTTGTGCAACACTCATTCTAGAGTCTTTGAGGACTCCGTCCGAGTG
>NZ_JANSHQ010000021.1:0-2416 GCF_047461715.1 Synechococcus sp. R8-2
ACCGCCCGCTGGTTAGGGTCAGGCGTTCCCCTTGGGCGGCGCTCCGTCGCCTATCGGGCATCGCCATCTGGCAAGCGGCATTCCTCTCTCGGCCATACGCTACAGCCCCAGCTCAAAGCCCGCATTGTGCGGAAAGGGCTGTGTCGAGAAATTCCCGAATTAGGGGCAGCACCTGTTCCCCATGCAAGGCAGGGATGGCGTGGCCGGCCCCGGCCAGGATCTTGAGCTGAGCCCCAGGGATCCCTTCGGCATAGGTTTGGCAGTGCCAGAGGGGAATGGTGTCGTCCTGTTCGGCGGCGATCACCAGGGTGGGGGCCTGAATGTAGTTGAGATAACGTTCAACCGTATCGACAGCAGCTTGTGGGCGCAGACGTTGTCGGAGAAATTGCCGAGCGACCGGCTGCTGACGCAGGGATCCCCGCAACCACAAGAGCTGGGCCAGCTTGTCTTCCCAATGCCACCAGCGGGCCAGCGGAGCGATCGCCCGCAACAGCCAATCCACCCAAGCGCTTTCCCAGAGCAAGGGCCGCAAATGGTTGTAGCGTCTCACAAAGCTGTCGTCGCGGATCCCGGCAGGAGCCAACAAAACCAACCCCCGCAGCGGATACCGCACGGCGTAAGCTGCCGCCACCCATCCCCCAAAGGAATGGCCCACCAAAACCGGAGCAGCTAGGCCCAGCCTTTGGACAAATCCGCGCACAAACTCTACTTCTGCAGCGATGTCGTAGTGCAAGGCCGGTTGGCCGGACTGCCCGAACCCCAGTAAATCCAAGGCAATGCAGCGATATTCGTCTCCCAACCCTTGCATCAGCGGCCACCAGTTGGCATGAGTGGCCATAAAGCCATGCAGAAACAGCAGTGGGATCCCTTTTCCCCAGTCTCGATAGGCAGCCCAGCAGGACTCTGCCCCTGCGATGTTCAACCCTTCCAATTTCACCCTGTGCAGCGGGATCCCTTGAACGCGGGCTTGTAACTCTGCCAAGCGCTGCGCCAAAGGCAGCCGTTCCAACAGCGTTTGCCTGGTCATCGGCTTATGGTTAGTAGACACAGACAGATTCAGCAGATGCAGTTTCTTCCGGAGCAGCATTGGCTACAGCGAATGCACCTATACGGAAATATCTCTCGTATCTCTTTGAACAGGGATCCTGCTCAATCCACCGGAATCTACCTGGGATCCCATCAACTCGGAAAAGGCCGTAACGCATCGCAACTTAGCCGATCAACTGCAAATGGGGCGGGGGAGTTTTCAGCCAGTCTTGGCGGGTCAGCAGCCCCTGGAGAAAACGGGTGGCCGCCTGCGATTGATAGCGCTCTGGGTTAAAAGCTAGCCAGAGGGTACGCCGTATCTGCAGCCCTTCCACCACCAGCTTCCGGAACCGCCCCTGTTCCACATCGGATCCCACTGCCACCATGGACAGAAAGGCCACCCCCAACCCCGCCTGGACGGCATTTTTGATCGCCTCAATCGAGCTGAGTTCCAGCCGCACGTTCAATTGGGCCGGGTTAATGCCGTGGCGATTCAGTACCCGATCGATGGTTTGCCGAGTGGAAGACTGGGGATCCAAGGTGATGAAAGGCAAAGCCAGCAGATCCACAAGAGCCGGAGAGTCGATGGCACACCCGGGAGCACCGACCAACACATATTCATCTTCCGCCAGAGCCATCACCTTCAAGTGCCGCTGCAGCTCAAAGGGGATCTCCCCGCCAACAATGGCCACGTCCAATTGGCCGTCCACCAATTTCTGGGCAATTCGCCGCGTGGATTGCACCAAGAGCTGCACGGAAATTTGTGGGTAGCGGCGGTGATATTGCGCGATCAAAGAAGGCATTACATAGGTGCCCACCGTTTGGCTGGCCCCCAAAACCAGATGCCCCCGCTCCATTTCTTGCAAATCCGCTAGGGCCTCGACGGCCTCACGGCACAGCTTGAGGATGCGCTCGCTGTACTGCAGCAGCACTTTCCCGGCATCCGTCAACTCCACCTTGCGCCCACTGCGGTCGAACAGCACCACTCCCAACTGTCGCTCCAAGTTCTGCACTTGCAAGCTGACGGCAGGCTGGGAGACAAACAGGCTATCGGCAGCACGGCGAAAACTACCCTGCTGGGCAATTGCCCGCACGATGAGGAGCTGATCTAAGGTAAACGGCAACTCATCCGCCATAGGGAACTCCAAACCCCACAGTGGGATCCCTTACGTTTCCCTGAAAAGCTGAGCAGCCCGCGTTTGGAAACCCACACGAGATCATCATAAACAAGCGAGAAATCCCAAGAGAGCAGCTCAACCCTTTCCCGGCAGCTCGGCTCTGGGGGGTGACCAGCCAAGAGTGGAGAGGAGAGCTCAGAATCTTCGGGCTGTTTCTCTGCCATTCGGAGCAGCTATGCCCACAATACCTACCTGATACATTTACGCTGAAC
>NZ_JANSHQ010000022.1:0-4376 GCF_047461715.1 Synechococcus sp. R8-2
CTCTACGGGCAGCTTCGTCGACTCCGGCCCGATTTCTCTGGCTGGGATCCAGCCTTCCAACCGTGTTTACATTGCCTTCCGCTATCGCTCTTCTGGTACAGCTTCCGGCTCGGCCACTCGCTGGCGGGTGGATAGTGTCAACATCTCCGGGAACTAGGTGTGGGATCCTAGTGCCAACCTGAGTCTGATTGGCAGTGGCTGGGAAAGTGGATCTGCTTCCTCAGCCGTAACGCTCTCCTATGTGGTCTTGGCCGGGATCCACCGTTGCTCAGCGGGTTTCGAGCAGAGGGATTGACTTTTGGAGCACGGACTAAAGGGAGAGGAGCCGGGGGTGGTTGCCTTTGGCGGCACGGAGCGCTTAAGACACTTCGGGAGAAAAATGGTTGAGGATCCGGGGGGATTGCAATGTCCTCGTCTCAATCGAAATGACCTCATTATGGGATCCCCACCTGGGCGCAGATTTGCCCCTGTCGGTCGAACAACGTCACCGCCAACAGCAGGGATCGACCGGCATACTTTTGCACATAGCCTGCGGCTCGCTCCAGGATTTGACGGGCCAACTCCTCCATCACGGGTGCTGCCCAGCCAAGGCCATCCAGATAGTGCACCGCTGCCTCTACTGTCCGCAACTCCAACACCTGCCGCGCCTGTTCTGCCGTTCCCCCACGCCGGATCAGGGCTGCCGCCAGAATTTCCAAGCGGGCATCGGCCACGTGGCTGGAAGTGGTGAAGATCCCCCCCGCCAGCTTGATCAGCTTGCCGTGGTAGCCGATCAAATGAATGGACTCCGCCCCCCGCAGCGCCGCTTCCACCAGCAACGGCCCTATCCAATTGGCTACTCGCAGGATCTGGTCTTCCGGGATCCCTTGCCCCAGCGCCACCTGCTGCCCATGGCTGCCCACGCAAAAGGTCAAATGCTTGTGCCGCTCCAACTTTTGTTGCAGCTCTTGGCGGGCTCGCTCTAAGCTCTCAACACTTGAGGAAGGCTCCACCTCCGCCCGCGTTCCCAACAGGGCCAGCCCTTCCAGCACCCCAAAAGCAGCATTGGATGTGCGCTCGGCCAGCAGCTTTCCTTCAGGCAAAATGATGCGCACCCGCAGGCGGCAGCCCTCTGGGATCCCGGGCAAAAGATTGATCTCAAACAAACGGCGGGCATAGGCATAAATGGCCGGGCTGCCATCGGTGCGTCGCCCCAGCCCTTCCCCGGCTTCCAAGATCAAGGGGGGATCCTCGGGATCCCTATCCTCTAGCCTGGCCCAAGCCCAGACCGGCGTGTCGCGGGTGAGATCCAGGTGGGGGCCGGGATCCGAGCGGGTAATGGCCAGAGCTGTTGCCTTCTCCAAGGCAGCTACCTGCTCCACTGGGATCCGGATCCAAGCCTCAAGGGACTGGGGCTCAGCCTGCACCGCAACAACCAAGCGCCCCCCTTCCTTCTCCAAAGGGATCCCCAGAAGGTGGTGAAGAGCAGCTCTGGCCGAAGCAACGGCGAAAACCGGCAAGGTATAGCCCCGCGGTCGGGATCCCTGAACAGCATCCTGCATCTGCAGAGATTTTTGCTTGGGAAATGGGTAACCGGAAAACCAAAATCTCCGGAAAATGCACACCTCAATTGTGGCTTGTGAGAGAACCCAGGAGTTTCGGGGAACACCTCCCGGAAGCAATCGTTAAATGATCTGGGGGAAGAAGAGGGGATCCGAAATTTGCCTTTTTCAATGAAGGTAGTCGAAAACTGGGGCAGCTATGAGCGAAGCAGTGCAGCACTACCTTGAGCGTCTGGAGTCGCAAATACAGGAGCTAAAAGCTGCCATCGAGCGGATGCCCGAGCAGGTGGTGGCTGTTCTCCTGGCTACCCAGGAAGCCAAAAAAAACACCCCCGCCCCCTCCCGTTACAGCGTTCTAATCTCAGACTTGGTGGAAGATGGCAGCCACAACTTCCTGCTGGATGATGAACCCACCGTGGTGAGCAACCGCAGCATGGGGCATGAGCTGGCCCCCGAAGCCCAAATACAGCGCCTGAGTGCCCAGTTAACCGCTGCCTACAACCGTATTGCCGCTCTGGAAGAGCAGCTCTTGGCCCAGCGCTTGCAACACTAAACCAAACCGACAGTCGTCCGGACCGGTCTGGAAAGGCTTCAACGGGGAACAGCAGAGGGCTTGCCTTTGCGTTGCACATCCTGCATCTGGAAGCCGTGTTTGCGCAGCTCTTGATCCAGCACCAGCTCGTTTTCCACGTGATCCACAAACAACACGCCGTTGAGGTGGTCGATTTCGTGCTGGATCACCCGCGCCAGCAAATCGTCCGCTCGAAGGGTGCGGGGCCGCCCCGTTTCATCCTTAAACGAAACCACAATCCCTTCTGGGCGCACGACCTCGCAAAACACCCCCGGAATGCTCAGGCAACCCTCCTGCCCGGCAACGGCCTCGCCAATGTACTCGCGAATCTCCGGGTTGATCAGCACCAGGGGTGGCACCTCCGGCTTATCGGGATAGAGATCTACCACAATCATGCGCTTAGGAATGCCAACTTGCGGAGCCGCCAGACCAATCCCATCAAAGCTGTACATGGTCTGTAGCATGTCCCGGGCAAGCTGGCGGATCTCCTCATTGACCTGGCTGATGCGCTTGGCCGGCTGCCGCAGCACCTTGTCCCCCATGCGATAAATGCGCAGGGGCGGATGCTTCAGCTTCACTTTGGGAACAGCAACAGAAAGGGTAGCCACCATCCGGCAGATCTCTTCAGAATAAACAGCAGGTATCGGGTCTGGATCCCCATTCTACATTCAGTCCCAGTTGCGCCGAAACCACTGTTGCCTAACTCTCTTCTCCTTATTTGATTTTGAAGAGGGGGTAGAGGCTTGTTTGGGATGATCATGGCTCAGGGTTGCCGTCGCCAGCCTCTGGAAGTCGTTGGGCCTGTTGGTCAATTCCCTGCTTAAAGCCCAAGGCCACCAAAATATTGGAGAGGGTGAGAAAAGCCTCTGCCCCTCCATGCAAGGGATCCACATTGGCCAGGGAAGTGCCGTAGTGCATCTGAGCGTACAGCCCTGCCGGGATGCTGACGGCCACAAAAAGCAACAACAGCCAAAATCCAACCAAAGCCAAACGTGGGATCCGGCGCAGCCGCGACAGAAAGAATAAAAAGACCAAGTAAGGGAACAGAGAGAGGGCAAATAAACTGTTCATCGCCTAGTCGGGATCCCCCTCCTGTGCAGGCTCGTCGGCTCTCTCAGCTCGCCAAATGCGGTAGGCAGCCCAAGCCAGGGTACAGTTGCCCAGCAAGGTCAAGCTGGCCTGTGCAGTGACCACCCAGTCCAACTTGGGGTCGTTGTCAAACCAGTGCCAGGTGATTGCGCACATTGCCCCCGACAAAGCGGGCAGCATCGCCCAGCTCAAACTTCGCCATTCGGGCTGGCCCACCCGCTCCCCAAATTGCCACACGAGCACAGTAGCAGCGATCCACTCCAAGACGCTGGCAATGTGAATCCACCAGGTGGGAAGTGAAAGGGCGTGCATCAGGCGCTGAGGGAATGACGAAGCAGTTGGCGGTAAGTGGCCTCCTGCAACAGCATTTGCTTGTGCAGTTTGACCAAAATGTCTTTGGCCTGCTCGGGGCTCATGCGAGAAACCAAAGTCTCGAAAGCCCGCTGGCGAAATTGCTGCTCCAAAGAGAGCTCTAGCGTTTCATCCATCATTATCACCTCAGGGTGCTCAGGTAGAGAGGTCTGCAAAGAGTTCCAACAGCGCAGATCTGGCCAGGTAGTGCAAGCAGGATAATACATATCTTAACAAATCGCAACAACGTGACAAGATGCCGGATCTCGACGTGCCGGAAGGGAGCTTGGCCGAGGCGAGGGCAGAGAACCTCAACCCAGTGGCAGAAAAAGTACAGGCCCGTCAAGTTGGACAAAGGTGCATTTTGGATGGGGAAGGGGGAAGATTTTCCGGCAGGGATCCCTTTACATCCCGTCATGTTCGGCGATTCGGCAGGGCTCCATGATAGAAGTGAAGTACTCTGGAGCTTTGTTGCCACCCTTGCTGATTGGTGACTTACTTTGCTTGAATTGCCATGACCATTTTTGTGGGGAACCTAAACTATAAAGCCTCAACAGAAGAACTGAAAGCTTTCTTCCAGCAGAGGTGGAACGTTAAGTCGGTTACAATCCCGATAGACCGAGAAACCGGGCAGACACGAGGCTTCGCGTTTGTGGATCTGGCAACTGAAGCTGAGGAGGACGAAGCCATCGAGAGCGCGAACGGGCAGGAATTCATGGGCCGGCCTCTGCGTTTGGATCGAGCCAGGCCCCGCCGCCAAGCCTAAGCAAAGATTGTTCAACCCTGGGTTTGCCATTCTGGACAACCAAAGGACTCCGTCCCGC
>NZ_JANSHQ010000023.1:0-8355 GCF_047461715.1 Synechococcus sp. R8-2
GCGACAGCGGTGCGGAGCACTACTGAGGCCCTATCAGAGGAGGCGAACACGCCAGAAAATGGATCGACGAGGAATCGACACTCAACGCGAGTGATGAGAAAACAAGTCGGTAGGGCAGGGGGTATGTCAAACTGAGGCTGGCCTTGCTTTGGAGGATCGGGTCTATTGCTGGGCAACGCTGACCCAAAGGTATCTTCTCAGCCTGGGTGGAAAAAGCTCCTGCGGCAGATCTTGGCTCCTTGGCGGGAGTTCGATGGCATTTTGCTGGCCACAGTGCTGGCCTTGACGGGCATCGGTATTGTTGCTATCCGCAGTGCGGTCTGGGAGCGGCCCATCAGCCACTACTGGGTACAGCAGTTGATCATGGCCGGGATCAGCCTGGCGTTTTTGGGAGTGGTGGCCCGGATTCCATATGAGCGGCTGTTGCGCTGGCACTGGTTCACCTACTTCCTGACCTTGGCAGGTTTAATTGCAGTGCTCTTTTTCGGCACGGCGGGGGGAGGGGCGGAGCGCTGGCTCTCCATCGCCGGCTTTCAGGTGCAGCCTTCTGAGTTTGCCAAGCTGGGGGTAATCATCACCCTGGCCGCTCTCCTGCACCACTGGCCGATCAAGTACTTCAGCCAGATTTGGGTGGCCGTTGCCGTCATTGCTCCTCCCTGGATCTTGATTTTCCTGCAGCCCAACCTGGGCACTGCCCTGGTGTTTGTGGTGATTGTCCTGGTCATGCTCTACTGGGCCGGAGCCAAGGGCAGTTGGATCCTCTTGCTCCTGTCGCCGGGGGTGGGAGCCATTCTCTATGGCTTACACACTCGCCCAGAGCTGAGCTGGATGCTTTGGGTTTGGCTGCTCTGGTGTCTGGGAATGGCGGGGTTGGCTGCTTGGCGTCTCCCCTGGCAGTGGACGGGGGCCGTAACTTTTGGGGTAATCAACCTGCTCTCGGGGCAGTTGGGTCAGCTAGCTTGGCACCTTCTCAAGCCCTATCAGCGGCGGCGGCTGGAGATTTTTATCGATCCCATGCAAGAGCCCTGGGGAGCCGGCTATCACCTCATTCAATCCCGCATTGCCATCGGAGCCGGCGGCCTCTGGGGCCGCGGTATCCAGCAGGGCACCCAAACCCAGCTGGACTTCATCCCCGAACAGCACACGGATTTTATTTTCTCGGCCATTGGGGAAGAGATGGGTTTTATCGGCACCGTCAGGGTGCTGATCCTGTTTTGGATCCTGTGTGCGCGGCTGATCTGGATTGCCCAAGGGGCCAAGGACAATTTTGGATCCCTGATTGCCATTGGGGTGCTGGCAATGATCCTGTTTCAGGCAGTAGTCAACATCGGCATGACCATCGGCCTGGCCCCCATTACCGGTTTGCCTTTGCCTTTTTTGAGCTATGGCCGCTCGGCTCTGCTGACCAATTTTCTGGCCATTGGCTTGGTGGAGTCGGTGGTGATGCACCGCCAGCGTACTAGTCTTTTCAAGTAGGCAGGCTCAATTTGCCTCCAGCGGGTTTGGCCTCAACAAGGGGAAGCTGCTGCCAGCGTTGGGCAACACTGGCCAAGGATCTTAAGATAGGAACACGGAGCCCCGGCTGGTCGAGCTGGCATGTTGCGTTTGGATCCTGCCCTCTACTTTGACCACAGCGCCACCACTCCGCCTCGGCCTGAGGTGATCGAGGCCATGCAGATGGCGATGCAGGAAAGCTGGGGCAACCCCTCCAGCTTGCACGGGTGGGGAGAACGGGCCGCCATGGCCATGGAGCGGGCGCGGCAGCAGGTGGCCGAGCTGCTTAACTGTGAGCCGGAGGCGCTGCTGTTTACCTCAGGCGGGACGGAGTCCAACAACCTGGCCCTGTTTGGGGTGGCCCAGCGCTACTCTACTCCCCAACATCTCATCATCTCCAGCGTCGAGCACGCCTCGGTGGAGAATGCTGCCCGCCAGTTGCAGTCCCAAGGCTGGCAGGTCACCCGTCTGCTGGTGAACGCCGCCGGCCAGGTGGATCCCCAGACTTTGATCCAGGCGCTGCAACCCAATACCGTTTTGGTCTCCATCGTCCACGGCCAAAATGAGGTGGGATCCCTGCAGCCCATTGCAGAGCTGGGTCAGATCTGTCGCCAGGCGGGGGTGCTCTTCCACACCGACGCTGTGCAGACGGTGGGGCGGATCCCGCTGGATCTGGCGCAACTGCCGGTGGATCTGCTCTCCCTTTCCGGGCATAAACTCTACGGGCCCCAGGGGGTGGGGGCGCTGTACGTGCGCCCAGGGGTGGAGCTGCGACCGCTGCTGCGGGGGGGTGGGCAAGAACGGCGGCTGCGGGCTGGCACCCAAGGGATCCCGGGCATTGTCGGCTTGGGAGTGGCGGCAGCTTTGGCGGCCCAAGAGCTATCTCAAGAAACGGCCCGCCTGCGACAATTGCAACGGCATTTGGCCCAGTTGCTAGCGGAGGTGCCCGGTTTGCGGCTGACCGGCCCTGTGGATTTGGAGCAGCGTCTGCCCCACCACCTCAGCTACTGCACCGCAGGGATCCCGGGGAATGTGCTGGTCAGGGCCCTAAGCCGCCAGGGGATCGCCATTAGCGCCGGCTCCGCCTGTAGCAGCGGCCAACTGATCCCCAGCCGCATCCTCTTGGCCATGGGCCACTCAGAAGCCGAGGCGCTGGGATCCATTCGCCTTAGCCTTGGCAAAGCCACCACCTACGCTGCGGTTGAGTATGTGGCCCGATGTCTACAAACGGAGCTTGCCTCCATCTCCAAATCCGTAGCCTTGGGGAATGCGGCAACTCAATCCCCGTTGTCGATCCCCGTCACGTAGCCGGATCGAAGGTCGGGCAGGCTGGGTTAAGGTGATAAAGAGTTACAGGGCTGGTCGCTATGGCTGAGATGAGTCCGTATCAGGTGTTGGGAATTAGCGAAGAAGCCTCTTTTGAAGAGATTCAATCGGCGCGGGCTCGGCTCCTGGCCAGCTTGGGCGCCGATGAACAGCAGCAAGAGCGGGTGGAGCAAGCCTACGATGCCATCCTGATGCAGCGCCTGCGCCTGCGCAAAGAGGGCAAAATCGCCGTTCCCGATCGCATTCGCTACGCCGAACAACGGGCTGCCCATCCTGAGCCGGAGCTGAGTTTGCCTCGCCCTGCTGCCCAAAATCCCCCCTGGGTCAGCCGCTGGCTGGATACCCCCTCTACCGCCGATGCCCTCTGGCCTGCGGCGCTGCTGGGTGGGCTGGGGGGTTGGGTTATCCTGGCTCCCGATGAGTACCCCTCGCTGCAACTGGCCTTGGGGCTGATGGCTTGTATCTATTTCCTGTACCGCAAAGAGCGCCGCTTCATTCGCGCTTTTCTCTTGGCCCTGGCGGGCCTGAGCCTGGGGCTGATGTTGGCCTACGGCATTGCCCTTCCTCTCACCGGTGGCGATGCTCCTGGTGCGCTGTTGGTGGGGATCACGTTTACGGTGATGTGGTTGGTGACCAGCTTTCTGCGCTAGCTGCCGGTTTGCGACAGATATTCAACCTGGAACCTCACCTGCCAAACCGCCGCTGCCGCGACTGATAGCTAAGCAAGGCTTGGTGAAAAGCGGCTCGGTCAAAATCCGGCCAGAGAATGGGGGTGAAATACTGCTCGGTGTAGGCCATCTGCCAGAGCAGGAAGTTGCTGATGCGCATCTCGCCACTGGTGCGGATCAGCAGGTCAGGATCGGAGAGGCCGGTGGTGTAGAGAAATTGGGAAAAGAGGGCCTCGTCAATCTGATCCGGCTGCAGCAGCCCCTGCTGCACCAAGGTGGCAATGGAGCGGCAGGCTTGTAGGATCTCCTGTCTTCCCCCGTAGTTGAGGGCCACCGTCAGGCAAATGCCCTTGTTGTGCTGGGTGCATTCCACCGCATGCACGATGGTTTCCTGCAGAGAGTGGGGCAGAGCCGACAACTGGCCGGCAAACTGGATGCGCACCCCCTGCTGCACCATTTCCCCCAATTCCTGCCACAACACCTGCTCGAACAAAGTCATGAGAAAATCCACCTCCTCGCGGGCCCGGCCCCAGTTCTCGGTGGAGAAGGCATAGGCGGTAAGGGCTGGGATCCCCCAGTCATCACAACAGCGCAGCAGCTCCTTCAGGGCCGCTACCCCTCGCTGATGCCCAACACTGCGGGGTAAGCCCCGTTTTTGCGCCCAACGCCCGTTGCCATCCATCACCACCGCCACATGGCGGGGCAACAACTGCGGATCTAGGTCGGCAGGCAACTGCAGAAGATGGGCAGGAGAAAGGGTCATGGAGATTCAGTCTTCGGGGAGGGTTTTCTCAGGTTTGCGAAAGAGTTTAGTCAGATCGGCAAGGGATCCCCACCAGCGCAGCGGCCCATTGCGAAACCAGGGGTGGGCCCACAATCCCTTTAGCGGAGCATCTCGTTTTTTGGCATCGCGGGGATTGCGCAACCGCTGTACCAGCAGTTCGTGTAACTTGGCACTGGTCAGAGGCCGCTCGATGCGCCCACCCTCCGCCAGGGAAATGGATCCCGTTTCTTCTGAGACCACAATACACAAGCAATTGGTCTGCTCTGTGATCCCCATCGCAGCGCGGTGCCGTGTGCCCAGCTGTCGAGAGGCGGCCCGCTCCGAAACCGGCAGGATGACCCCCGCTGCGCGAATGCGATTCCGATGGATGACCACAGCCCCATCATGCAACAAAGTTGAAGTCTGGAAAATGGTCTGCAAGATCTCCCGCGACACCCGCGCCTGGAGAGGTACTCCTTTGTCGGTAAACACCCGCGAGTCAATTGGCTGCTCCGGCTCGATCACAATCAGCGCTCCTGTGCGGTTTTGGGAAAGTTCTCGCACTGCTTGCACCAGTTCTTCCACCAAATCTTCCTCAGGATCCTCCTCGTCATCGCCTGCGTTGCTCGGCCACTCCATGCGGATGGCTCTTGCCAATTGCTCCAGCAGCCGCCGAAACTCCGGTTGAAAGAGCACGCCCATGGCTACAGCTGCGCCCAGTAGCAGGCGATCCAAGATCAGGTGAACCAAGGGGAGAGAGGCTGTGGCCAGGTACAGCACCAGCAGCACTATAAATCCCCTCACCAGCACCCCAGCACGACTTTCGCGGGTGTAGTAGAGAGCCAAAGCCAACAGAAAGACAGCCAGAGCCCAGTCCAAGAGGCTGAGAAAGTTAAACTGCTGTAGCCAAGCCCATAAGGCCGCCAGCATGGCGAAAAACCCCGTTCACGCTCCCCTCATTGCGGACCTTCTGCCTGGTGCCGTTCTGCACCTCAGAACCCCTGTTGGACTGCGGCCCCCAGACCAGCCTACCACTCACCTCCTGGCTGTCTTCCAGTCTTTCTCGCATGAGGTGCGTTGGCTGCGGTCGGCGCTGCCAGGAAAGGCTGTGCCTCTACTGACCAGATGGGTATGGGCAAACTTCCCCTTCAACGCAGCAACCGCTCTGGCAAGACATCTTGACGGATTAAGTCGGCATAAGTTTCTCGCCGCACAATCAACTGGGCCTCTCCCTCGTTGACCAGCACCGCGGCTGGCCGAGGGAAGCGATTGTAATTGGAAGCCATGCTGTAGTTGTAGGCCCCCGTCGCCAAAACCACCAACACTTCTCCTGCCATTGGGGCGGGCAGAAGCACATCCTTCAACAGCACATCCCCCGACTCGCAGTGCTTGCCGGCCACCGTTACCCGCTGCGTGGCCTCTGCCTCTGGTCGGTTGGCCAGAAGGGCGGTATAGCGGGCTTGATAGGTGATCGGGCGGGGGTTGTCGGACATACCACCGTCGATGGTGATGTAGGTGCGTCCTTGGGGCAGGTCATCGCTGGGAGGGATCCGCTTTTGCCCTCCCAGGGTGTAGGCGGTCACGGCAGCCGGCCCAATCACAGATCGTCCAGGCTCGCAGAGCACCTTGGGCAAAGGGATCCCGGACTGGGCAAAGGCTTGTTGCACCGCCGTCGCCACAGTTTCCACCCACTCCGGGATGGAGGGGGGATCATCGGATTCGACATAGCGGATCCCCAGGCCCCCACCCACATTCAGCTCTTGTAGGGGCAACCCTCTGCCCAGCCCTTGCCGCCAGATCTGGGCCAGCACCCCCGCCAGGTCGCGGTGGCCCTGTAGATCAAAAATCTGTGACCCAATGTGGGCATGGAGCCCAACGCACTGCAGTTGGGGATGGGCTGCCAAAAAGTCAAACACCTCCGGCAGTTGCCATTGGCCGATGCCGAATTTGCTGTCGGTTTGTCCGGTGCGGATGTACTCGTGGGTGTGGACGTCAATACCAGGGTTAACCCGCAGGAGCAGCCGCGCTGGCCGTGCGGGCGTGGTCAGGGCCGACACCTGCTGCAGTTCGTATAGGCTATCGACCACCAAAGTACAGCCCGTCTCCAGGGCCAAGTTCAGCTCGTCGAGAGACTTGGCGTTGCCGTGCAGATAGAGATCTTCACCTTTGGCCCCCGCCTGCAGGGCCGTGTACAGCTCCCCGCCAGAAGCCACATCCAACCCCAGCCCTTCTTGCAGCGCCAATGCACAGATGGCCAGGCAATTCCAGGCTTTCGTGGCGTACAAAACCCGGGATCCCCCGGCGTAGCAGCGGGCCCAGGTGTCACGGTAAAGCTGGCAGGCGCGGCGCAGCGTCCATTCGTCCAGGATGTAGAGAGGGGATCCAAACTGGCGCACCAGCTCCACCACGTCGCACCCCCCAATTTCCAAGTGCCCCCGGCTGTTGATACGGCTGGTCAAGGGGCGCAAAGACTGGTTGGGGGAAAGGGTCTGCTCTGGATGGGTGGGAGTGCCGAGGGTCGAAATCATGGTCAGGAGTCAGAAAACTGTCTTAAACGATATCAAGTTCCTTATTCAGTTTGTCTTGAAAAGTGCCCAGCCCTAACCCGATCCCTTTATACCCAGCTCTGGGGCTGCCTCGTTCCGCTTCGACTCTGACTCCTCGGTTTTGAGATGGCTGACAATTGGCACAGTGGGAGTGTGTCTGACTTACGCAACACCTTCTGCTATGATGAAAGACCGGTGTCAACGGGTCGATGCCCGAGGGGTTAAAGGGGGCGGACTGTAAATCCGCTGGCTTACGCCTACGTTGGTTCGAATCCAACTCGGCCCACCATCGGCTTTGCCCACGTGGCTCAGTGGTAGAGCACCCCCTTGGTAAGGGGGAGGTCACGAGTTCGATCCTCGTCGTGGGCTTGGCGCTCTGAAGATGATCCCAGCCGCTGGCGCCAGAAGAGCTATGGCCCGAACAACTGGGGAGATGACAAGAATCCTCCCCCTCGAGGGCGGGGAGTATGTCAAAATGCGGCAAGAACCCTCGAGTGGTCGCGATGATCCCACCGGATGGATCCCCCCTTGCTTCTGTTCCTGCCTGGCATAGCCTCACCCTCGCCGCTGCCATCCAGAAGTTGCAGACCGATCCCGATCGCGGCCTCACCACTCAGCAGGTGATCCAGAGGCAGCGGGAGTATGGCCCCAATGAGCTGATCACCTCCTCTGGCCGTAGCTCCTGGCAAGTCCTGCTGGATCAATTCCGCAACGTCATGCTGCTGATGCTGATCGCCGTAGCGGCGATCTCAGCCACTTTGGACTTGCAAGAAGGCGAGTTTCCCAAAGATGCCCTGGCCATTTTGTTGATCGTTGGCCTTAACGGTGGCCTGGGCTATTTGCAAGAAAGTCGGGCGGAAAAAGCGCTGGCGGCCCTGAAAAAACTGGCCTCCCCTACTGTGCGGGTGGAGCGGGATGGCCTGTGGCAAGAAGTTCCAGCCAGCCAACTGGTGCCGGGGGATCGCGTGCTGCTGGAGGCGGGGGTGCAGATCCCAGCCGATGGGCGCTTGGCCGAGGCCGTGAACCTGCAGGTGCGGGAAGCAGCTTTGACCGGAGAAGCCACCCCTGTAACCAAACAGGCAGATTGCGTACTCCCGCCGGACATCGAGCTGGGGGAACGGCGCAACATGGCCTTCATGGGCACCGAAGTGATTCAGGGGCGAGGGATCCTCTTGGTTACTGCCACCGGCATGAACACGGAGCTGGGCAAGGTGGCGAAGCTGCTACAAACGGTGGAAAACGAGCCCACTCCCCTGCAGCGGCGCATGAGCCAACTGGGCAATGTGCTGGTGTCGGGATCCCTGGCTTTGGTGGCCCTGGTGGTGGGGATAGGGCTGCTGCAAGCCAGGAGTATGGCCCCTTTCACCTCGCTTCTGGAAACCTCCTTGAGCATGGCCGTGGCCGTGGTACCAGAGGGGCTGCCCGCGGTTATCACTGTCACCCTGGCTATTGGCACCCAACGCATGGTGCGCCGCCATGCCCTCATCCGCCGCCTGCCGGCAGTGGAAACCCTGGGATCCGTCACCACCATCTGCTCCGACAAAACCGGCACCCTCAC
>NZ_JANSHQ010000024.1:0-4295 GCF_047461715.1 Synechococcus sp. R8-2
TGGGATCCGCCAACCCCGAAAGGGGCCTGAACTACCCTCACCACCACCCCCGCTTCGACTTCGATGAGGCTGCCCTTGGCATTGGGGTAGAGCTGTTCCTGCGCTGCATTGAGAACTACACCGGGCAAGCCTTGAGTTAGCGGGAAACCTCGGCTAGGGCCTGAGCAAGTCAGCGGATCCGCTGCCGGGAAGCAGCAAGGGCTTCATAGGTTCTGGGGTGGGACGGGTAGGGGCAGGATCCCCGTCGGTGGGAATGTAGAGGGGCGTTGGGTTGGGATCCCCACCGAAGGCCAGCACAAGGGCTTCCAGCAGGGCCTGTCGCTGTTGCCGGTTCAGGGATTGTACAACGGCTTTGTCTTGGGCGTAGGGGTTGACCGTCAGGCGGTCGGCACCGGGATACCGTTGGGCGATGATTGGCTCATTGGCATCAAAATAGTCTGCCAGCGTCAGTTGCCAGTCAAAGCGGTCGGTGGGGGAGCGACCGGCCACCTGCAGATGGTAAACCATCATCCGCCGCACCAAGGTATCTTCCTCAGGCGTAGGGCCGCCGTCATTGGGGTTAATGGGGGTGTAGACGTTTTCCAGCGGCAGATCCGGCAATGCCTCGTACACCCGCCGCGCCGCTTCGGGGATCAGCCGCAACTGAGCATAGGCAGGCCCGGATCCCAGTAGAACTGCAACGGCAATGCCCAGGAAGCTTGGCAAAAGGGCTTGTTTCCTCATCCTGCTCGCCCCAAAACTTGTTTCTGTGAAATGAATTGTATTGCAATCAAGCAGTGGTTTCGGATTGTAGATTTGGCAGATTCAGCGATTGAGATCAGGCCACAGTTGGAGTTTTGGGCCATTGCTAATCAATACTGAGTCCGTCCACTACCTGAGGTTGAGGACGCGGTTTGAGAGGGGCTGACTGAGCCAAGCGATCCCGCTGGTGGTGTTCTTGAGAATGCCTTTGCCAGAGGCCAAGAATATCCAACGTTTCGCCGCCATGCTGCGTATAACGCTTCCGCACTTTACATAACACGGGGGTATTGACGCACACACCGGAGACGATCACCTGACCTTTGCTCAAGGCGGGCAATTCCTGCAACAGATCCCGCCCGGCAGCTTCAACACTGTGACGCAGATTTTCTTGATCGGAAGGGTTGACAATTCGCATTAAAAATTGGCTCATGCATTGCGACAAAATGTCCGAGTCTAACTTGCCAGGGCGTTGCGTGATGAGACCTACCCCCAGTCCAAACTTGCGTCCTTCGCTGAGAATGGTGCGCAGCACCTGTTTGCAACGGGAAGGCTCGTGGGCAGGGGCAAACCGATGGGCCTCTTCCAGCAAAATAAAGACGGGATAGGGCAAGTAATTTTCGTCCCCTGCCTGGATCTTGCCTTTGTGGGTATTGATGCGAGCATAGTTGGCCTGGCGCAAGATGGCAGCGGCGATCACCTGCTGTTCTTCCTGGCTGATCTCGTGCATTTGTAGAATGGTCACCTGCCCCGGCTCAAACAAGTCTTTGGGAGCCAGATGTTCTACATTGCTGAAATAAGGAGAGCGGTCGATCTGTTCTAATTTCCACTCCAAGGCGGCGGCTGAGGATCCCTGGGATCCATCCTCTGCGGAATCAGCCTCGTTTACGGCATCGATTAAGTCCTGAATCGTCCAGCGGAGTGGGTTAAATTGAGTTGTTCTGCGGAAGGCTTTTTCCAGAAAAGATTTTTGCCGATCGCTGGTTTCCGGCAGCAGGGTCAGAATATCAAAGAAGTTGAGAGAAGATACGCGAATCTTAATTTCCTGCGGTGAAAGAACCTTGACTTTGGGTCGGTAGCCATCTTCCCCAAAAAACTTGGGGTGGGACTGCATCTCCGCCAGCGTATGGTATTCCCCGTGGGGATCGAAAATGAGAACGGCAGCTCGGTTTTTGGGCAAAAGCAGCTCTTCAATCAAAACCCCTGCTGTATAAGATTTGCCGGATCCCGTCCCCGCCAAAATGGCCAGATGGGTGCTGACCATTTCCTTGACGTCCAGTACTACGGGCACTGCTCCCTCATCGCGCAACAACAGGCTGCCCAAGTGAGCACCCCCAATGGCTGTTTCATCTCGTTTGTTCAAAATCGATTTCAGCAGACGATTGGAGGCCAGAAAAACCTTGGCACCGGGATCCGGAGCGCGGCGTGGGTTAATAAAGCCCATCTTCTGATTGAAATAGCCGATGACCTCGACGGTAACCGCATAGATTTCCGGATTGGGATGGGTGAAGCCCACCAGAGCCACAATGGTGCTGGGATCGATTTCGGTATCGGCAAAGATGCGATCGGGGATGTGATCCAGGAGCTGAACTTGGCTAATTTTACCCAAGATTTGCAGCGTTTGCGATTGGGGATCCTGGACTTCGTAGTAGACGAAATCGCCCACCTTTACCGCTTGGGTATTGGAAGTGATGAAAACATATTGGTTAGAGGTTTCTCCAGGCCCTTTGACGGTGCCAATTACCTCTGGAGAGTCCTCAGTTGGAGAGAGGGTGGCTTCTGGATGGTGGCCATTATCGGTGATTTTTTGGGGCATTAGCGCATCGCTCCTACAGTCATTTTCCAGGCCAATTCTTTGCTTAAGATTTGCAGAGCTCGCCGTTGAGCTGGATCGGCAAACATCGGCGTAATGTCATTCAAGACTTGGTAGATTAAATGATTGGCAAAGTTGCCGCCGCTACTCAGCAGCAAACCATAGTAGGAAAATTGGGTTTGACCTTGGGGATCCTGGTGAAAGCGCAGGATCTCTTCCCGGCTCATGCGAAAAACCGGCGTGTTTACAGGCACCACCACGCGTGGGATCCCTTGTCGGCCACAGCGGCGCTCTTCATCCAGAGCCCCGATTAAAACCACCGAGAGCAATGTGCGCACCTCATTCTGCAAATCGGGGGAAAAATAGGGATCCGGCTGGCTGGAAAGGCGCGGCCCAGAATTGAGGAACATCGGATTCAGGAGTTGGGTATTGTAAACCAGACCTACGGCCCAGTGTCGCCGGTCGCTTTCTAGCTTGACAAAGCTGCCGAAGCCATAGTCATCAGGAGTCGGCGGATTTTTGACTTCTAAAGCATCGTCCACCTGCACCACGTAATCACAGTGATTGTTGGAGCGAACCACCTTTCCCAATCTCATCGGACTCGTCTCCGTTGTAGTTTACTCACCGTTTTCCGAGATAGCCTCAGGTTCAGCTTTTCGCGAGCGGCCCAATCTTGCATGAGACGCAAGAAAAGGTTGCGATCCTCATTGCGGATAACGGCTATTTGATCGGCTGTCTCCAGCACATAAGGATAACCTCGCCCAATCACCACCTCACAGCGAACCAGATCCACCAACCAGTCCAACAGTCCTGCCTCATAAACCCAAACGGGTATTTCCAAGCGGGCCGGAAAGTTGTCATTGGTGCGCAGGTAAACAAATCCCACTCGCTCTCGCATTTCTTGGTAGCGATTGAGGATCCCATCTTGGGGGTTGAGGCTGCCGCCGCGGGCACAGATGAAAAAAGGCGTACGATCCCCCCACTCCAACCAGGGGCTGAGCAGTTGCGCATCGTGAAGCTGTGGAGCTTCGGGTAGGTCAAAACAATGCTTGAGCAACGTCACCAGATCGGAAGTGTAGGTGGTGTCTATGTAAGCCACGATAGGGATCCGGCTTTGCTCGCTGGCCCGCAAAAGCTGGAGCAAACACTGCACATAAAAGTCTTGGCTTTCTGGCTCAAAGACTTCGGCAAAAGTAGCCACCAGCGCCCCGTCCAAAAAGGCCAATTTTCGGGATCCCGGTTGAGATTTTTGAATGTATTCTACAAGTCTCTCGATTTCCATTTGAAAGCGGCGCATGTTAACCATTCGCTCTTTCGGTTCGCCGCTGCTGTCGGATCCCAGGTCCCTTGGAGTCAATACATCCACTTGGATGTCTTTTTCGTACAAGCCTGCTGCGCAGTGATAATTTTCATACCAGCCGATTTGCACCAGCGCCACCGGTATTGACAGATCTTTGCTGGGATAAATCTGGGATCCATCCACGGCAAAGGTGGGAATATTTTCAATGACCGACTTCGCCCAATCGCGGCTTTCTTCGTAATTGGCCCATTCCTGCTCAAAAGGGATCCTCCAATTGGAGTAGCGATCCCATTCTTCAGTGGGCAAAGCGCCTGGGAAAGGGAATGGAGCTATTTTTTCGGCAATCTCTAAGCTCGACCACTGGCGCAAGCTTTCCATAGCCTGCTTATAGTATTCTCTGCGCTCCGACAGCCTTTGATCAAAAGTGGCAAAGGCTTCCCGCTT
>NZ_JANSHQ010000025.1:0-5386 GCF_047461715.1 Synechococcus sp. R8-2
GGTTGCTGGGTTTGATGTCGCGATGGATCACCCCCTTGATGAGATGGCCATCCTGCTCGGTCTCTAGGTTGTGGGCGTAATAGAGACCGGCACACACTTGGCGGGCAATCCTCACCACCTGTTGAGGCGGCAGCACCGGCTGCTTGAGCATTAGCTCCCCCAAACTGCGCCCCGTCAGGTATTCCATCACCAGGTAAGGTTGGTCGTTCTCTAGACCGTAATCCAGCACCTTAACAATGGCAGGGTGCTCCCCCAACAACGTGCTGATGCGAATTTCCTGCTGAAAACGTTTGTGCAACTGGCGTCGGGTGTTGTCATCGCCTGCCAAGTTTTGGTGCAACAGCTTTACCGCTACCGGACGGTTGAACAGGCGCGTATCGACTGCCTTGAACACCTGCCCCATGCCGCCCGCTGCAATGCTGTGAACCAGTTGATAGCGCTGGCCGATCACTTTTCCAGGAGCAAGCTGGTGCATAGGCAGCCTAGGAGCATGTACCCTCTGATTCTAATGCGTGTTTCTCGGGGGTTTCTCCCGCCTTTCTCTGGGCACTACTGCCAAGCTGTTTTCACTGCTTAATGTGTCTTAATGTGTCTGATGTACTTACTTTTGAATACTTATTAAACGCCCTGCCAGTAATTGAAGGCCGGACAAAGTCTGTGGGGCATCGAGAGCTACTTGGATCTGGAGGGATCTGATAGACTCATGCGGGCGCTTTGCCGGGTCTGTTCATTAGCTGTCTGTCGGGTATTTATGCTGGCTAACTGGCTGCAAATTTCGGGGATCCCTCTAGCCCTGATCGGCCCTGTTGAGAATCCGGTGCTGGTGTTTTTGATCATCCTGACCATCATGCTGGTGGCTCCCTTGCTGTTTGAGCGGCTGCGCCTGCCGGGGATCATCGGGTTAATCTTGGCCGGGCTGGTGGTGGGGCCCTACGGCTTGGGCATCTTGCGGCGGGACGAGACCATCATCCTGCTGGGCACGGTGGGGCTGTTGTTTCTCATGTTCATGGCGGGGCTGGAGACCAGTCTGGAAGATTTGAAGCTCAATGCCGGGAAGGCCACCCTCTTCGGGGCGCTCACCTTTCTGTTGCCCATGCTCATCGGCACAGCAGCCATGTTGGCCATTGGGTATGGCTTTCTGGCGGCGGTGCTGGTGGCCTCTTGTTTTGCCTCTCACACCCTGATCGGTCTGCCCATCATCTCGAAGCTGGGGTTGATGCGCCTGCAGACGGTGAGGGCAACTTTGGGGGCCACCCTTATCACGAATGTCCTGGCTTTGTTGGTGCTGGCGGTGGTGGTGCGCGCCCACCAAGGGGAGCTGTCGCTGCGCTTTTGGCTGACGTTGATCCCTTCCATTGCCCTCTACACGTTTGCCACCCTGTGGGGGGTGCCTAAGCTGGGCAGTTGGTTCTTTCAACGCTTTGGTCACGACGAGGGAGCAGAGTTTACTTTCGTGATCGCCACTTTGTTTGTGGTGGCCTACGGAGCGGGGTTGATCGGCATTGAGCCGGTGGTGGGAGCCTTTCTGGCCGGGACGGCCATTACCCCCATCATCCCCCAGCTCAGCCCCCTGATGAACCGGATCCAGTTTATCGGCAACACCCTGTTTGTGCCTTTTTTCTTGATCTCGGTGGGGATGCTGATCAATCCCGGCATTCTCTTGGGAGAGCCGCGCTCGCTGCTGGTGGGAGGGGTGATGATCGCAGCGGAGGTGGTGAGCAAGTTTCTGGCCGCTTGGATCCCGGCCCAACTGTTTGGCTGGCGCTTTGCCAGCGCTATGGTTATGTTCGGCCTGTCGATGGCTCAGGCGGCGGCTACCCTGGCGGCCATCACGGTGGCTTTTCAGGTGGAGTTGGTGGATGAGCTGACGGTGAACGGCACCATTGCCATGATCCTCGTGACCTGTGTTGCCTCGCCTTGGATTGTGGCCCGCTGGGGAGAGCAAATGCAGCCCACCGAGGTGGCCGCAGAGTCCACCGAATTGCCCAAGCCGGATTGGGGAGCTCGCGTCTTGGTGCCGGTGGCCAACCCGGATACCGAAAGCAACCTGCTGCAGTTGGCGTTGATTTTGGCCAAAAAAGATGGGGGAACGCTGCTGCCGCTGCATGTTTTGTCTGACCGTGCTGGGATCTCGCCGGCAGCCCTGGCTCGGCAAGAGCAGTTGTTGACCTTTGCAGAAGCTCTGGCCCACAGCGCCGTGACCCGAGTGGAGCCGATTCGGCGGGTGGATGACTCGGTGGAAAAAGGGATCATTCGCTCGGCGGCGGAACGGCAGGCAACCTTGGTGATCCTGGGCTGGAAGGGCTACTCCACCTATGCGGAGAACTTTTTCGGCAGCATCATTGACGCGGTGGTGCGGCAGGTGGGGATCCCAGTGTTGATCACGCGGTTTCCGGTACCCATCGAGACGGCGCGCCGCATCCTCTTGGTTGCACCGGAGCTGGAGGTCTCTCCCGGATCCCTGCAGCAGACCATTGGGCTGGCGCAAACGCTGGCTGGCGAATTGAAAGCAGGTTTGCAGATCCTGCTGGTGCAAACCCGACCTGGGCGGAAAAGCTCCCCAGCCTTGCCGGCAGAAAGCTATGCCCACTTGCCGGTTCAGCGGGTGCAGGGGGGGGTGGTGGCGGAAGTCTTTAAAGCGCTGCAGCCAGGAGATGTGTTGGTATTGGTTCCCAGCGAAACCGGCAACCGGTCGCGCCTGGGCCGAGAGCCGGAGACCATCGCCCGCAACCGACCCAGCCTTCCCATCATCGTGGCGCATTTGCCGCGGGATTCAGCTCATCCCTTGCGCCAAGGAGATGGGGTTCTGGCGGCCGCAGAGCCCACTTGACAGGGATGGCATTGGGGTGTTGTCTGGCGGACTGGAGCTCTTGTCTCAACTCCGCCCCAGCTCCCCTGGTAAACTGGGATACCCCAGGTTCGGAGCAGTCGTGAGCTAGAAGGGAGGCCCAGAGCCATAGACTATGTTGATTGAGGAAGTGGGGATAGTGCCCTGCGGAGCACAGGAGTATGGTTGCCTATTTGCTAGAAGTCGGCTGTGAAGAGCTCCCAGCCAGTTTTGTGGATTCGGCTCTGGAGCAGTGGCGAACCGGGATCCCGGCCTCTTTGGCGGAGGCCCATTTGCAAGCGGAGCAGATGCAGCTTTTCGGTACGCCGCGCCGCCTGGCGGTTCTGTTGCAGGGGTTGCCCACCCAGCAGCCGGATCGCACTTTGGAGGTGAAGGGGCCGCCGGTTCAGGTCGCCTACCAAGATGGCCAGCTCACCCCTGCCGGGGAAAAATTTGCCCAAAAACAAGGGGTGGATCCCGGCAGCCTGGAAATCCGGCAAGTGGGCAAGGGATCCTTTGTGTTTGCGGTGCAGCGGGTGCGGGGCCGACCGACGGCAGCCGTGCTCCAGGAACTGGCACCCGCCTGGATTACCAACTTGAGTGGTGAACGGCTGATGCGCTGGGCCTGCGGGGAGCTGAAGTTTCCGCGCCCCATCCGCTGGCTGGTCTCCCTTTGGGATGATCAGGTGCTGCCTTTGCTGCTGCCGACCCACGAGGACAATTCCATGCCGGGCTTGGTGGCGGGGCGGGTGAGCCGGGGGCACCGCGTTTTGGGATCCCAGCAGGTTGTCCTGGAGCGGGCCGAGAGCTACGTTCAGCAAATGCAAGAGGCGGGGGTCAGCCCCGATCCAACAGCGCGAGAGGCATACATTCAGGCTGAGGTGACCAAGCTGGCCAGGCAAGTGAATGGGGAAGCCCAGATCCCTGCTCCTTTGCTGCGGGAGGTGGTGCACTTGGTGGAGTGGCCGACGGCGGTTTTGGGGCGCTTTGAGCCAGAGTTTTTGCGCTTGCCCCCTGCGGTGATCGAGACGGTGATGATCACTCACCAGCGCTACTTCCCAGTACGGGATGGCCGGGATCCCAGAAAATTGCTGCCCTATTTCATCACCATCTCCAACGGCGACCCCCGGCAATCGGAGCGGATCGGGGCAGGCAACAGCCGTGTGGTGCGGGCGCGCCTGGCGGATGCCCGCTTTTTCTACGAGGAGGATCGGCGGATCCCCTTGGCGCAGCGGGTGGAACGCCTGCAGGCGGTTACTTTTGCCGAAGGGCTGGGCTCCATGCGGGACAAGGTGGAGCGCATCCGCCACATCAGCCGCCTCATTGCCGCTGCCCTGAACTTGGATCCCCAGGAGCAGGCGCTGGTGGATCGCACGGCTTACCTGTGCAAGGCGGATCTGGTTACCCAAATGGTGTACGAGTTCCCGGAGCTGCAGGGGATCATGGGGGCCGACTACGCTCGGCAGGATGGGGAACCGGAGGCGGTAGCCGAGGGGATTGAGCAACACTACTGGCCTTTGGGAGCGGGGGACGCTTTGCCCACAGCACTGACGGGGCGGGTGGTGGGCTGGGCGGATCGCCTGGATACCTTGGTGGGCATGTTTCGCTTGGGGCGGATCCCCACCGGCTCCTCGGATCGCTTTGCCCTGCGGCGGGCCGCCAACAGCCTGGTGCTGGTTGCCTGGGATGCCGGCTGGACTTTTGACTTCAACTTGCTGTTGCAGAGCGTGGTGCAGGACTATGCCTTTGGCGATGTCCACACCTTGCGAGCCTTGCAGGAGTTTTTGGCCCAACGGATACAGACCCTTTTGCAGGAGGAAAAACGGATTGATTACGACTTGGTCAGGGCCGTAGTGGGGGATCCCGAGTCGGTCAAAGCGGAGGATCCCCAGAAGGCCGAACTCACCTTGCGGGCCCTGGGTAACCTGCCCTTGACCCTGCTGCGGGCGGAGTACCTGCAACACCTGCGGGCCACCGGGGAATTGGCGGATCTCTATCCCACCCTCAATCGCTGCGCCCGCCTGGCAGCCCAAGGGGACTTGGACTACGCCGTGGTGGATCCGGCAGCCGCCGTGGATCCCGACCAGTTGCAGGAGGCGGCAGAAAGGGAGTTGTACGAGGCTTGCCAGAAAATCTATCGTCTGGGGGTGGAGCCAGCCCTTCAGGGAGACTTTGTCCCCTTGGTGGAAGCTCTGCAAGCAGCAGCCCCTCAGGTAGCTCAGTTTTTTGAAGCCGTTTTGGTGATGGATCCGGATCCTGTGCGACGGGCCAGCCGGCTCAATTTGCTGGGAGTATTGCGCAACCAGTCGCGCCTGTTGGGGGACATGGGGGCTGTGGTCATGGCAGGGGAATCCTCGCCGGAGAAGACCCCCTAGCCGTTTCAGATCAGTTTACTTCGAGACAGATCCCCCTCACCCCCAGCCTCTCTCCCAGAGGGAGCTACCCCCCAAGGACTCTGTCCCGCTGGCGCGAACGGCTTGGGAATGGACATATCGTCATTTCCACTCAAACTCAGAACACTGTGCCCACACCTAAACCGTTGGTCGCGTCTTCGCGTCA
>NZ_JANSHQ010000026.1:0-5991 GCF_047461715.1 Synechococcus sp. R8-2
CCCTCGGTGGCCTATCTGGAGCGGGCTTGGGATGATTGCAAATACGGGATCCCTTCCCGGGATCCGTTTATCGAGATCTACAGCCAATCCCCCACCGACCCGACAATGGCCCCCCAGGCAAGCACATCCTCTCCTGCTTCTGCCAGTTTGTGCCTTACCAACCCAAAGGGCGAGACTGGAACGATGGCCTACGGGAGGAATTTGCCGATCGAGTGATCGACAAAATTGCCCAATTTGCCCCCAACATTAAAAACGCCGTGATCGCACGGCAGATGTTGTCGCCTGTGGATCTGGAGGCCCGCTTTGGCCTTGTGGGGGGCAGCATTTTTCACGGGGAAATGACGCCGGATCAAAGCTACAACCTGCGGCCCATCTCCGGCCTGGCCGACTATCGCTCCCCCATACCCGGCCTTTACCTCTGCGGTTCAGGGGCGCACCCAGGAGGCGGAGTGACCGGGATCCCTGGCCACAACTGCGCACAGGTGGTGCTCAGCGATCTACCCAAGCTCTGACCGACGAAAAGGCCAAGCCAGAGCGGATCCCTGCTCTGGGATCAAATGGGTTGCCTGGGTTACAGCCGCACCTGCGTGCCCTCAAAGAATCCACGAATAATGAGAATAACTCCCCCTGCATCAGGAGTACCCGTATTTCCGTCGCCAGTTGGTAAGTTCGGGCCTATAACTTGGTTGTCAGTGGGGAACTCTTGCTCAATAAAGAATTGCCCAGAGATATTCGAGCCAGAGGTGGTTGGATCGAAAACCAAATTCAAGTTGCCTCGCAGCAGAGAACCGCCAATATCTGCCCTATTAAACGGCCCGGCCAGTTGTGCCCCAGCTAAGGTGCGGAAGACAAAATCTCCCGTGGTGGGGACAATGCCCTGAAGGATAACAGGACTGAGATTAGTTCCCTCCACAGGGGATCCAGGCAACGTACCTGTGGAGCGCTCGGTGCGCAAGGAGAAGAAGTAGTCAAACGCGGTAGGGGCACCGGGACGCTCAGGGACGGGCAACTGCGGGATCGGGGTGGGGAAAGGTCGCGGTGGAGGGCTGACCTGCACAAAGTTGAGAACTGTGCTGACGTTGGCCGGATCAAACTCCGCTTGAACACGACCGTTCAACAGGCGGCGGATGCGAACCAACTGATTGGGCAAGATGTTCGGTCGAGTCGGATCCGGAGCAAACAGTACCGACTGCGTACCCACCTGGGCAGGACGATAGACAATCTCCGCCTGGTTGGGCCGGAAGTTCAGGCGGGCAAAGAGAGCCAAGGCATCCTCAGGAGTGCCATCGCCCGCAACCCCCCGCTGCCGCACCACAAAGCTCGCGGAGAAATTGCCCGTTTGGAGAATAGCGACTACAGGACCTTGAGGTGGAGGAGGGTTGACAAAGCTTCCTGCTGGTGGGTTGCCGTTGGGGCCAGGATCTTCATAGAGTACCCCTGTGGTAGGGACAATGAGAGAAGAATCTCCCTCGAGAACGACCTGATTGCCATTCCTGTTCACCAAAATGCGGCGCACGGTGAGCGTTAAAAGCGTTAAAACAGTGCCGTCATCTCGGATAGCCCTGAAGGTGGTATTCACCCGAATGCGCTGGTCGTTGGGGAGGGTTGAAACTGCAACCAGCCCGGCGATATTGAATTGCGTAGATAGCCTGCCGTCGTTGGGTCCAAAGGCAGTGATATTCACCAGCGGTGTGGTTCGCCCAATTTGGATGGCCAGGGTGCTGGAGCGAAGGGTGGAGTCAATCGTCAAGTCACTGGCTGGGATCTCGTTCACAGGCAACTCGTTCACAGGCAAGATGCGGGCTTCAACATTGGCGATGCGAGCTTCACCGCTGCCTTGGAGGGGGTTGGTGCGCACAGGGATCCCGTTGTCAAACCTCGGATTGACATAGTCCAAGCGGAGGCTGGTGGTCTCCAGCACTGAGCCGGGGGTAAAGCGATACTCTTGGGCCGAGACAAAGGCAGCCGGATCTACCTGGACGGGCCCAGGCAAGGTCGGAGACTCATTAACTTCTCCGCAGCCGCCTAGCAGCAAGACTCCACACAAAACCGCCAACGAGCGACCTTTGAAGTTCATACGGCACTTCCTCACACACCTTAAATCTGGGCAAATCCACACACAAAATGGGGAGAAGGCACCCAACTCCTAACGCTACAGGTAGGCTCACCACCCCTGCTCGAAGCCATGATACACCACAGATAGAGGATGGGCCATTTCCAGAACAATTTCTTGCATTTGCTCTGCCGCTCGCTTGACAACGCTCTAGGATGCAGTAGAACTAACAGCAGGCATCCCCCTTGAAATTGTGCAGATGCATAAGACTTGAGCAAGCTCGGTGGATCCCCGCTGGACGCTGCCTAAGACGTTTGCTGTGGTGTGAGTGAGTGGAGATTTTTCGATGAGACGACGTTTTGGCTCAGCCCTTGGCCGTGGCGGCCTCTCTCTTTGGGCAACCTGTGCTTCGGTTGCGCTAATTACCGGCTGCAGTAGCGAGACCACCAGCGGGGTGCCGCCTCTACTGGCTTCTAGCGGTGCCACGCCTCCTCCTGTGGCCGTTGCCCCCACGATTGCCCCCAATCTCACGCCTATCACCTTTCGCCCAGGGCCGGACTTTGCCCCCATCACCCCGCCGCCCATCCAGCCCGACCTACCGGATCCGCCTAGCTTGCGGCCAGCTCCAAATGGAGAGTTCAATCTTTTGCTGTCCGCCCCGCCAAACCCTGCTGTGATTCCCCCAGTGGGATCCGCCTTTGTAACTATCACCTTGCGCGGCTTACTTGCTCCAGGAGTGATCAGGAGCGTAGAGGTTCAGTTTTTTAACATCAGTCGCGGCACAGATATTACCGGTATCTTTTTGCCGACGGCAATTGAGCAGTTTAGAAATACGCTGATAGGCAGAGGCAATAGCTACGACGACCGAATCAACGGGATCACGCTTACCAACGGCTTCACCTTCCCGGCGGATCTAGCCGCCTACAACACCAACGTTGCTGCGGGAGAAAGGGTTTTGGTGATCGTGGTCATTCGAGATTCATTTGGTCAAGCTCTGAGGCTGGAAGCGCGCGCCCAAGCCACCTAAGCTGGAGCTGAGTAAGGCTGTTTGGGTTTGTGCCACGAGAGAGTTGAATGGCAGGAGGATGAGGGAATGAAAACGGGAAAAGTAGCTGGGGTTTTGGCTTGCTTGTGCTTGGGCTTGCTAACAGCTTGTCAACAAACTAAAGAGGGGAATCCAATCAGCTCGCTGCCAGGGCCAATCATCCCTGTGCAAAACCCGAATACAGAACCCGGAGGAACGGGGGTAGGGCTGCCATCCACTCCTCCGATTGGATCTGTTCCCCCAGGTCAACCCAGCCCTCTTGTGCCCCCTCCTGTGTCGGCGCCGACGATCCCGCCCCTGCCCAGCCCCAACCCTTCTCCCAGCATCGTTGGCCTGCCTCCGGCCCCCTTGGCTGCTCCAACCTTTACCAAGAGCTTTAGTCCCAGCACAACTTCGGTAGGTGTTCCTGTTACTTTGAGTTTTTCGATCACCAACAACTCCGGCATCCAACTGACCGGCCTCAGCTTTGCGGAAATTCTGCCGGCAGGGCTATCCGTTGCTGCCGCTCCTGGCCTCAACAATACCTGTGGGGGAACTGAAAGCGCCCCTCCAAATGGAAGCTTTATTTCTCTGACCGGCGGCCAGCTCAGTCCCAACTCAAGCTGCCTGATAAGCGTTCAGGTGGTTGCCGCAAACGTGGGTACCTACACGAACCCTGCCACAACGCTTACCAGCAACCAGGCCCCTGCCGCTCTAAGCGCACCCGTCAGCCTAACTGTGAACCCAGTTCTTCCTCCAACCTTTACCAAGGAGTTTAGCCCTAACCAAGCAACACCGGGTGGCAGTGTGGCTGTCATCTTTACGATCACCAACAACGCTGCTGTACCTCTATCAGGGCTCAGCTTCATAGATTCTTTGCCGGGCGGGCTGCGAATTACCCTACAAAATGCTGTTACCTTGAACACTTGTGGCGGCACACTCACGGCTCCCCCCAGCACTTTGATTGATCCAGGTCCACCACCGGTCACGTTCAATTCGACCACGATTGCCCTTCAAGGTGGAACTCTGGCTCCAAATTCCTCCTGCGTGGTTTCTGTATCGGTCGAACAAATTACCCCCATGACTATGACCTACATCAATCCACCTGTTACTCTCTTTAGCAGTGGGGCGCCACCAGTTCCATCCAATCAAGCACCTGTGACTTTCATGTGACTTTCAACTGAGCCCCCTGCAAAATCCTGGCTATTGATTGGCCGATGTCTGAACAGGGTAGTCGAACTTTTCCGGGGAATTCAAAATCTGTGGGATCTTGTGCTAGCTGAAGGATTCCGGCTGAATTTTGAGTCAAGCGATCCAGCTTTGCCAAAGAAGCCGTACTTTGTCCGACTTTGCAAGATTTTGTGAACAAGTGGGATCCTTGCCCTGCAAGGGATCCGCATCAACCTCAATCAACCTGGCCGATCAAGGCGGCTGCCCAATCCAGGAGGGCGTTCACTGCTTCTAGGTCTTTCGCTTCTGAGTACAACCTCAGCAGAGGCTCGGTGCCGCTGCCGCGAATCATCACCCAGCTTCCATCGGCGAGGGTGAATTTGTGGCCATCTTTGTCGAAATGTTTGATCACCTTCTGCCCCAAAATCTCAGCCGGGGGATCCATTTGCAGCCGCTGGAAGAGCTGGGTTTGTTGATTTTGATCGGCGAGGTGGAGATCGCGGCGCAGGTAAACAGAGGTGAACCCTTCCCGTTCCTGCAAAGCCCGGTAGATGGAGCTGAGATCTTGGCCGGTTTCCGTAACCGCTTCGATGAGATACAGGGCCGAAAGCAGAGCATCCCGCTCGGGAATGTGGCCCAAGTAGCCGATGCCGCCCGATTCCTCTCCACCCAAGAGCACCTCTGTGCTCATCATGCGCTCGGCGATGTACTTAAAGCCCACCGGCATTTCCGTAACCGGCAGGCCATAGTGCTGTGCAACTTTAACAAACAGTTCGGAGCCGCTGATGGTTTTGACAATCTCGCCCCGCAAGCCGCGTCGCCCGGCCAGGTGGTCGATCAAGATGGGGATCAGGATCTGCGGGCTGAGGAAATGGCCTTGCCCATCGAGAGCCGCAATGCGGTCGGCATCCCCATCAAAGACCAAACCCATTTTCAAGGGGGCGGGATCCGCCGCGATGATCTGAGCAGAAGCCTGCAGGTTTTGGGGCAAGGGCTCGGGGGGAAATCCCCCAAACAAGGGATCCCGATGCGCCTGCAATTCAATGACCTTCTCCCCCAAGAGGCGCTTGAGGCCGCCAGCGCCAGAGCCAAACATGACATCCACCCAAATCTTGGCCGGGGATCCCTTGAGCTTTTCCAGATCCACAAAGCGGCTGAGCTGAGCCAGGTAGCGGGGCCAGGGATCCCAGGTGTGGATGGGGGCCTTGTGGGATCCAAGAGGCTGGAGGCTTTGCAGCTCCTGCTCGATGGCGGCGGTAACTTCCGGCGGCACGGAGCCACCAAATCCTCCCTTGACCTTGAGGCCGGAATAGTGGGGGGGGTTGTGGCTGGCGGTGATCACCAAAGCGCCGTGGCAGCCCCGCTCCTTGGCACCCCAGCTAAAGGCCGGCGTTGGGGCCACACAGGTGGAGAGGTAAACTGGGATCCCCAGGCGGGCCACCACCTCAGCAGTGTGGGCGGCAAAGCGTTCCGAAAGAAAGCGGTTGTCGTAGCCGACCAGGATCCCTTCGCCGGGGTAGGTGCGGGCCAACACTTGGGCGCTGGCCTGGGCGGCAAGGGCCAAGTTTTGGAAAGTAAAGCCCTCGGCAATCACGGCTCGCCAGCCGTCGGTGCCAAAGCGGATGGGAGTGTCGACCATGGGGGGGTTGAGGTGGATGCTGCCGCTTCAAGTCATAGCACGAGGTAGGCGTTTCGGTGTTCGGTCTGCTCTCAACTTCTATCGAGATGGGATCCCTCTCGCGGG
>NZ_JANSHQ010000027.1:0-2720 GCF_047461715.1 Synechococcus sp. R8-2
TGTACTGCGAAGCAGTCAGGGTTGGGTAGTTTACAACATCCAAAAAGCGTTATCGGGTTTACAGTGAGTGTGAATAACCCAACAAGCGTGAGGCTGAACCGATGACACTGGCTCAGGAGGCAACTGCCCAAGTCCCCGCCTTTTGCGAAGGGATCCAGTACTTCGGGGATCCCTGGCCGGAATTTGACCGCCTGGGCCAGGCCCCTGCAGTGGATGCCGGCACCGGGAAACTGAGGGATCCCGGCAGTCGTATGGCCGCCTACCAAACCTTGCTCTATGCCGATGCCTTGCGCTACCTCACCCTGCAAATGACCGCCAGCAAAGCCTCAGGCCATCCGGGCGGATTTGCCAGCCAAGCAGAAGCCTATGCAGCTCTGGTGTACCTGGGCCAGAAGAACATCCCCACCGAAGTTGGGCACCACGCGCCGGGCTTTTACGCGGCCATGTTTTTGGATGGATCCCTGGCCGAGATGGGCATCCACACCGTCGCCGACCTGCGGGCCCGTTTTCGAGAGCGGGAAGGGCTGTTGGGTCACCTCTCTGGCTACATTCCCGGACTGCTGGCGCCGGCTGGGCCGCTGGGGCAGGGGCAGCACTTTGCCATGGCGGGGGCATTACTCTACCCAGATCGCCTCTTCCCGGTCACGATTGGGGATGGCGGCCTGGGGGAGCCCTATGTGATGAGCTCCATGATTCACTTCCACACCGCTTTCCCGCAGCGCACCAACTTCCTGCCGGTGCTGGTCTGGAACGGCTACAGCCAAGAGCACCACAGCATGATCTCCACCGCCAGCAACGCCCAGATGGCCGAGTATTGGCGGGGCAACGGCTTTGAGGAAGTGGTGTTGGTGGATGCCAAGGACTTTGACGATGCCCAACAGCCTGGCCCTTACGTCGACAGCACTCAGTTTTCCCTAGAAGCCCGCCTTGCCTTTGCCCAAAGGGTGCTGATCGAAATGGAGCGAGCCATCCAATCAGCCCTGAGCGGACAATTAACGGTTTTCATCCTCAAGCAACTGAAGGGGGCTGGGGTACATGCCAAGGGATCCAAGTCCCACAACCTCTACGGCCACCACACTCTGGATCACCCGGACATTGTGGCGGCTCTGCGGGCGCGGGCCTTACATCCGGCAGCTTGGGCCCTGGTGCGACAAAACTGCCAACGGGCAGCCGGGGGGCCAGCCGCCAAGGTGGCGGTTACAGAGTTCGTTCGGCCTTTGCCGCCTTTGGGATCCCTAAACCTAACGGAGTTTCCCCTAGGGGACAAGCAGGTTTCCACCACGGCCATCGGATCCCTCGTGGTGCAGGTGGGGCAGAAGGATCCCGACTTTTTGGTGGCCAATGCCGACGGCAACGAAGCTTCCGGCATTGCCAATGTGAACCAAGGTCTCAAGGTGATTCACCCCACGGTGGATCCCTTATACAACCAACAGCCCCAAGGACAAGTCTATGAGCCCCTGAGCGAAGATGCCTGCGCGGGGCTAACGGCGGGCCTAGCCCTCTTCGGCGGACGCTCCCTGTGGTGCTCCTACGAGTCCTTTGCCGTCAACGGCCTACCCATCTGGCAGACGGTAACCCAAGCCATGGCGGAGCTACGCCGGCCCACCCCCTCGGCCATTGCCCTCTTCACTGCCGGCGCTCTGGAACAGGGGCGCAACGGCTGGACCCACCAACGCCCGGAAATTGAAGCCTACCTGGCAGCCATGATGCGCAACGGCAACGTCTTCCCCCTCTTCCCGCCGGATGCCAACTGTGCCCAAGCTGCCTACGAATGGGCCCTATCCACCTGCAACAAAGGGATCCCTATCATCGCCAGCAAAACCCCCCTGCCCATCCGCACCACCCTCGAACAAGCCCGCCAAGCAGTAGAGCAGGGCTGCACCGTCCTTCAGGAACTTCCTGGATCCCGCACCGTCGTCTTTGCCGTGGTGGGGGATATGATTCTCCTGCCCGTGTTCGAGGCGGCTGAGCAGCTCCAAGCCCAAGGGATCGGCTGCAAGATCGTCTCGGTGATTAACCCCCGCCGTCTGTATCGCCCCGGCGACGTGGCTTGGTCCACCTGTGCCCAGCCAGATGGGGAATTCATGTCCGACCAAGAATTTGCCGCTTGGTTTGCCGGCGAGGCCCTCATCGGCGTAACAGGCGGATCTAGCCTGATGCTCGAACCCTTGATGTTGCGCTATGCCGGCCCGCGGGATTTCTTCGCTTGGAAACGCGGCGAAACCACCGCCACCCCCGCCGAATTGATGGACTACAACGGCCTGACAGCTCAGGCACTGTCAGAACGAGCCAAGCAACTGCTATGCTGAGGGCGAGCTTTTAGCTTGGTTAGCATTGTCCACCTTATTTTTTCCTATGACTGCGGCTAGATATCTCCGAGAGAAGCTTGAGAGGATGTCTCCCACCGAGAGGGTAGAGCGAGTTGTTGTCCAACACTTTGCTTCTCCTCTCCTGCAGGCGCTTGGCTTTGACGAGTCGGAAATTAGAGAAGAATTCGAGACAGGTTGCGGCCAGGTCGATCTCGCAGCAAGAAAGAACGGAGATCCTGAAGATACTTTCTTTAGATCCCCGAAGAATCCCTACTTGCTTTTGGAGGCAAAATCTAGAGCAGTTAATCTCAGAGAAGGATCTTGCTATAGAGATGCAGTTTGTCAGATAGAAAGTTACTTGCTTGCCAAGAACTGCAAATCTGCAAAATGGGGAATTATCACCAATGCAAA
>NZ_JANSHQ010000028.1:0-3549 GCF_047461715.1 Synechococcus sp. R8-2
GTCAGGGTCGGGTAGTTTACTTCTTCGCCAACATAGCTCTCGGGCAAAGGAGCAAAGGGGGCTGAGCGCTGGATGGCACTGAGCACGGCTGCATCCAACAGGGGATCTTCTGAGGGGGTTTGCAGGCGCAGTTCCCGCAAGGATCCCTGTCGATCCAGACGCACCTGCACCACTGTTACGTAGGATCCGGATGCCCGCCGTACCATCCAGTGTTGGCGAACCCTTTCTTGAAATTGAGCCAAGTAGTCTCCCCAATCCGGATCGGCGGTGGCATTTAGGCTGGGTGGGCCTGCCTGAGAGGACTCGATCCCACTGGTGCGACCGAAGTCGGAGTTGTGGGATCCGGTAGGAAAAGTCGGGGGCAAGGTGGGAGAAGGCTCTTCCAACGGGGCTGCGATCGGCTCTGGAGAGGGCAAAGTTGGATGCGGATCCGCTGGAGCCGACAGGTAGGGTTGTGGCAAAACCTCAGGAGAACTTGCTGCTCTTTCGGGTTGAGGCTTGAGGGATTGAGCAGGAGAGATCTGAGCCGATTTGGTCTCCACTGCTGCTGCCGAGGAGGTAGCCAGTAGGCTTTGCAGATGCTGACGATAGTCCTGCAGTTGCTGGCGCTGTGGAGAGGACAGAGGCCAGTGATCCAGCCATTCTTCCGTCAGATGTAGCGCCTCCGCCCAATTGTGATCGGCAACTGCCTGCTCCAGAGCTGCTAAACCCGCTGACAGATTTTCTAACCTGGCCTCTGGCTGCTGCTGAGGAGAGGCAGAGTTCCGGGCGGGCTGGGTCACCTCAAGCTCCCTTGTCGGCGGAGAAAGGATCTCAGGGACAGGACTCCCTGCGGCTGAGGCGAGCAGAGGCTGTGCCGTTGCAGAAGTGACCTCTACCCATTCACCTGGATTGGCCACTTGCGACTGCCGCACCGATACGTGATCCCGAGGTTCAGAGACACCGGACTCACGGGCGGAGACGGGCGCAATCCACTGCGGCTCTGGGGGCGGCTCGTCTGCCACCTCCACCCACTGAAAGGGGAGGATCTCCTCCTCTTCCCGGATCCTAGGCTGCCAACCCACCCAGCTCATCGCGATGAAATGCAACCCTGCCGAGAGCACGTTGGCCAGCCCCAGGCGCCAAGGTAAGGAGCGGCGTTCCTGCTGTCGTTCTTGTTGAGAACGGCTGAGGCGGGGCTCTGGATCCACCTCTCCGTCTGTCAAGCAATTTGCCTGGCTCTCAGCAGCCGGTTCTGGTTTGGGGGAGGTGGACTCTGCAGTAGGTTGGGCCGGGATCCCTGTGTTACGGAGATCTCGGTTGGGGTTCAATTCGTTTTGCACCTTTCCACCTCTCCCCACAGCCACATGCCAACAGAAGCCCACTGACACTTTTCTACTTCCCTCAATCAATAGCCCATCTCTGGATAGAGGGGGAGTTGTCGATGTCCAAACGCGACCGCTGTGGCAGGGCAAAGCTGTGTTGGCTTATACGGACTTCTGCCATTTCAACGCCTATCTTTTTCACGGGGGGCGGTGCTTTGAGCCACCTAGGCTCACGAAAAGCCAGCTCATGATTCTCCGAACTAGAGCTTGTGGAGCGGGTTTATGCTTGTTACCCAGCAACCTGTCCTGAGGCGGTTTTGGTACCCTGTGATCCCAGTATCAGCTCTGGAAGCCGGCCCACAAGCTTTCACGCTGCTGAAGACCCCTTTGGTGCTTTGGCTCAATGAGTCAGGGCAGCCTTGCGCCGTCTTGGATCGTTGCTGCCATCGCTCGGCCCAACTTTCCAAAGGGGTTGTTTGCAATGGCCACATCCGCTGCCCCTATCACGGCTGGGAGTTTGACGGCTCCGGCACCTGTGTGAAGGTGCCCCAACTTACAGACAACTTCATCTTCATCCCCCCTACCTACAAGGTGGAGGGGTTTCGCTGCCAAGAGCGCTATGGCTATGTTTGGGTGGCATTGGCGGATCCCTTGACCGATATTCCCGAGATCTCAGAGGTGGCGGATCCCCGGTTTCGCCAAATTCATCAGTTCTATGAGGTCTGGAAATGCGCCAAATGCGCCGGCCTGCGCCTGATGGAAAACTCCTTTGACAATGCCCATCCCCACTTCGTCCATCACCAGAGCTTTGGGGTGATCTCCGAGCCTGTACCCCCAGATCTGGACAGCCTTGAAGAACTGGAATATGGCCTTCGGGCCACCTCTGTTTTGCCGGTGTTCAACAGTGACTTGCAGAAGCAAAACTTGCGGATGTCAGAGGATCGCGCCGTGCGTATCCTGGAGGGCACCTGGTTTATGCCTTTTGGTCGCAAGCTCAAAATCACCTACCCCAACGGCCTCATCCACATCATTTTCACAGCGGCTACCCCCATCGACGACCAAACCTCGCAGGTGGTGCAATTCTGTTTACGCAACGATTCGGAAGCAGAGGTGAGTGCTGAGAGTATCATCGCCTTCGATCGGCAGGTGACCCTTGAGGATCAACGGGTTCTGGAAAGCACCGACTATGACGTTCCCCTCGATATCAAGGCGGAGCAGCACATGTTTACCGATAAACCCAGCATCGTCATGCGTCGCAAGCTGGCTGCCCTTTTGAAAGCCCACGGAGAGGTGGAAGTGCGACGCAGCAGGGGACAGGGATCCCGAACCCACGCCAATGGTCGGGCAGACCCAAAAGAGGGGCCGGAGCAGCCCCCCTTGGGTTTGAGAGTCTTGATTAGATTCCTCGTCAGAGCAGGGAGAGGCGCTCTCCTCGTAACTGGAACTACTTGATCTTGACGGTGGCGCCGGCTTCTTCCAGCTTTTTCTTGATGTCGTTGGCTTCCTCCTTGGGAACTCCTTCTTTGACAGGCTTGGGAGCCGCCTCGACGAGATCTTTGGCATCCTTCAGGCCCAAGCCGGTCAACTCGCGCACCACCTTGAGGATGGCGATCTTCTTGTCGGCTGGCACAGCCTCGAGGATGACATCAAAGGCAGTTTGCTCTTCCACCGGCTCAGGGGCTGCCGCCGGAGCTGCCGCCGCCGCTGCCACAGGAGCTGCCATGACCATGCCGCCGGCTGGGGCTGCTGCACTGACGCCAAAGGTTTCCTCGATGGCTTTCACCAGCTCGGAAGCTTCCAGCAAGCTCAAGGCTTTCAACTCTTCCAAAATCTTTGCAACGCGCTCTGAAGACATGATGGTTTCTCCTTGGGGGTAACAGAATCGATACACAGGTTTGGGCTGATGAACTGAAGCCCTTTATGCGGCCTCCTTGTCGGCAATGGCCCGGATGGCCCGCCCCAGAGAGGCTGGGATCTCGTGGATACCGCGCGCCACTTGCGTGGGCACAGCATTGAGCCCGACCGCCAGGCCGGTGGCCACCGACTTGAGGCTGCCCGCCACTTGGGCCATGAGCACTTCCTTGGGCGGTAGCTCGGCGATGGCCTTGGCCTGCTCCAAGGTCAGGGATAGCCCTTCAATGCCGGCACCGCGGAACTCGGTTTTCTTGGTTTGCTTGGCAAAATCCTGATACGCCTTCAGGGCGGCTGAAATATCGCCCCGAATCAAGATAAAGGCCGTCGGCCC